>JAILEN010000195.1 GCA_024687655.1 Lachnospiraceae bacterium
CTAAGCTTCCCGACACCCGGGATATGGAGGTGGAAGTCATGAGCCGTCTCCACCGGGGCATGACGGAGATCGACGCCAACGGCATCTTTACCGGAGAGCCGGTGAAGATGTTCATCATCTTTATCAACAAGCATGAGTCCGGCAGACTCCACGGCATAATAAAAGCCCACGATCCCCATGCCTTCATCGTTGAAAACGAGGGCGTCAGGATCGAGGGCAATTTCTTAAGAAAATTGGAATAAGCCACTTCAAAAGAAGAAAATCATTATAAAATCATTACCCCTTCACAGCACCGGCCATCATGCCCTTGACCAGCTTGTCCTGCATGAAGATGAACAGGATGATCATGGGAAGGACCGAAAGAGTGAGGCATGCCATTATCATGGCTGTGTTGCTGGCGTACTGTCCCTGATAGTTCCAGAGGGCCAGCGGCAGGGTCCTGTTCTCATTACTCTGGGTCAGAGTAAATGCAAAGATGAACTCATTCCAGATATTGACTCCGTTATAGATGGCCAGTGTAGAAAGGCCGGGAGTACAAAGTGGCAGTATCACCTTGAAGAAACGCATATATCTGCCGCATCCATCGATGTCGGCCGCCTCCTCCAGCTCTCTGGGAATACCCTCCATAAAGCCGGTGAGTATGAACACGGAGATGGGTGTGGAAAATGCCACCGCCGTAGGTATCAGCGCCCAGATGGTGTCGTAAAGCCCCATCTTAATGGTCATCTGGAAAACCGGAATCATGGTAACATGGATGGGCACAGACATGGCTGCCACGATGAGCAGATAAATGGGCTGTCTGAGCTTGAACCTAAACCTCGACAGAGGATATGCCGCACAGGCTGAAATAAACAGCAGTATGATCAGTGACAACACAAGTACCACTACCGAGTTCTTGAAATAGATCCAGAAATTGATATCGGTAAGCACGCCGATGTAGTTGTCCAAAAACAGCTTTTCCGGCAGATGGAAGGCCCCGTACATTATGGTCTCCAGCTTTTGCTTGAAGCCGGTCAGGACCATGAACAGAAACGGTATGAATGTCACCATAAGCCATAAGATGGCCAAGATCATGACTATGATCCAGCTGACTGTTTTTTTCCGTTTGTTGGCAGCGTAAAGCTTTTCAATATCCTGCTTCTCTTTCATCACGCCGTCTCCTTTCCGTTCAGAATCTTCATGGCAATGGCGGCTATCAAAGTGATCAGTATGAACATCCCGCCTGCGATGGCCGAACCGTAACCCATGTTAAAGGTAACGAAGGAGTTCTTATACATGTAGGTGGCCATCAGCTCTGTGGACGTCCCGGGTCCGCCGCCTGTCATTACATACACCAGATCGAAATACTTCAGCGATCCGATAAGTGAAAGGATAATGGCACTCTTTATGGTAGGTACCAAAAGAGGCAGTGCTATCTTAAAAATATACTGGCTGTGAGTAGCACCATCCATAATGGCAGCCTCGTAAACATCCTCGGAAATACTGGCATAGCCCGCCATGTAGTACACCATGTAAAATGGTATGAACTGCCAGCAGATAACTCCGATGACTGCATACAGGGCAGTGGCCTGATTGCCTAAAAGGTCCACGGGACCGCCACCAAAGAGTTGTGATATGGATGAAATAAGCCCTCCGTTTGTTGCCAGAGCATATCTGAACAGATAACCCACAGCCACCGCACTCATCAGCATGGGCAGGAACCAGACGGACTTGAAGATATCGAACTTCTTGCCACCAGCATCCAGGAAGGTGGCAAGAAGGATACCTACAGGCATCTGGACTACCAGGGAAATGACCATGACCTTGATATTGTTACCAAAGGCACGCCAGAAGTCCACGTCATGCATCAGCTTGTTCCAGTTATAAAATCCTATGAACTTTTTGTCCGCAGATATACCGTTCCACTGGTAAAAGCTGTTAACAAAGGTGGCTATTATGGGCCAGACCAGATATGCGATCATGAATACGAGTACCGGCAGCAGAAAGACAAACGCACAAGTTGCGATCTGACGTTTTCTCCTTCCTGCCAAAGACTTATTCATATCCATAGGGTGCGTCTCCTTTATTTATTCTCAGCGAGATACTCGTCCAAAGCTGCCTGCTGTTCTTTGGCAATGTCCTCAGGTGAAGCTGACTTGTCAAAGCACTTCTGTGATGCAGACTTGTGTACATCTGCTACTGATGAAGGCAGATACTGATCCCACCAGAGCTGTACATCGGAAGCCTGATTAAGCACTGCAAGGATATCCTGCCATGCGGGCTCTGTAGATGAAGCTTTCTTAAGAGGAGGAACATTACCAACCTCGATATCAAGATTCATGAAATCATCTGTGGAGTAATAAGTTGCCCACTTTACAGCTGCTGCAAGCTTGTCGCCTGTGCAGTTAAAGGAAATGAAGTTATCTCCCAGTGTTCCTACGATAGCGGTCTGATCAGCCTTTGAATCGGGAATGGTGGGGAATGCAAATGCGCCCAGGTTCTCATAGAAATCAGGATTCTCTGACTTGATGGAGCCAACCTGCCATGCGCCGTGGAGCATCATGCCTGCGCCCTGATACAGAAGAGCTCTGTCATCGCCGTTATCGGGAGAAAGTGAATTGACACCAGTGGGGAAGTAACCCTTGTCAACCCACTCTTCGATCTTCTGACCTGCAAAAATGGTAGAATCATTAACCAGTGAGCCTGTGCCTGCATAAGCATCCTTGATGATGTCTGTGCCGCCATGTCTTGCTACGAGATACATATAATACATGGAACCTGTCCACTGAGGCTGGTTGGCAAGAGCAAAAGGTGTGATGCCGTCAGCAACCATCTTGTCGCAAAGTGCCTCGAGATCATCCAGGGTCTTGGGAACCTCGTATCCCTTATCTGCCCACATTTTCTTGTCATAGAAGAACATTGCTACTGAGTTGTTCTTAACAGGAAGTGCATAGATCTTGCCATCGTATGTGCACTGTGCAAGGGATGCCTCGGTGTAGAGATCCCTGAGTCCGTACTGGTCAACATACTCTGTGATGTCCTGTGCATAGCCGGACTTGATATACTCAATCATGGGGCCGCCTGTCCAGTGGATGTAAGCATCGGGGCACTCGCCTGCGCTCATTGCAACTGAAAGCTTCTGCTTGTACTGATCGTTTACAGTAGCAACCTGCTCAACCGTATAACCGAACTCGGAAGCATCGTTGTTATTGTACTGATCAACTGCCCATGTCCAGATGGTCTTGTCGGGCTCGTCGGTAGCTATATCCCAGAAAGTGATAACTCCGTCGCCGCCTGAAGCCTCTGTGGCATCTGCTGCAGGAGCCGGCTCTGCTGCGGGTGCTGCATCACCGGAAGCGTCCTTGCTGCTGTCCATAGTAGGCTGCTTTCCACCGCCGCAGCCTGCCAGAACTGATGTAACTGCAAGTACAGTACAAAGTACTAAAGCAATCCTTTTTTTCATATCTTTTCCTCCTCTCCAAATGGAAAAAACTACTGATGAGTATATTTTAATTCCCACTTGTTGTATAATATATAATATTTCTTTTATTATAATAACAAATCTTTGTAATAAGAAAGGAATGAAAATATGACCTACACATATTTACAGGAACGTATATCAAAAGACCTGTATGCAAATGTAAGGTTTTATGATAACGAAAAGAATCTCATAAAACAGGTCCGTCCCGATGAAAGGATCACGGATGACGGTCTTGTGGCCCTTATCATGAAGGATCCCCTCGTGGATTCCTCCGAGGATATGCCCCTTATCTTCACCGTAAACAGGAGCATCATATACGGCTTTGCACGGGTTCCTGAGGGCTGGTTTTTGATCGGGCCCTCGGTCTTTACCACTCAGCTTCCTGTGATCCGTGATATCCCCGTGGACCCCGGGATAGTAAACGACATGATCCCCTATATCGCCTTAAGCAACGTGGAGATACTGGCGGAAAACCTGTTGACACTTTGCAACATAAACAGGACCGGCGAGGCGGATGAGCCCTTCTTTACCCATAATGATTTTTTTGATACCAATGTGATTTCCGACCGGGACGAAGCAGAGACCTACAAGACCTTTTACAACATGGTCTTTAACAATGTAGAAGACGGCTTTTTCCACAATCCCTACAACCATGAGCACCGGGAAAGGACATGTATCCAAAACGGGGATGTGGAGGGCCTCAAAGAGGTTTTGACCGAGAGGTTCCCGGGGCGCTACGGTACCCTCTCCAGGGACCCCTTAAAACAGGAGATATATATAGCCATCGTGGCGGTCACCATCGCCTGCCGTGCAGCCATAGACGGCGGCCTCCATCCCGAGACTGCCTTTTCCCTTTCGGATATAACCATTAACAAGCTGGACGCCTGCCGGGACACCGTATCCCCCATCAGGATCTCACAGGACGCCGAGATCCAGTACGCCACCCTGGTCCAGGAGCTGAATGAAAAGAAAACAAAAGATGCGCCCGTTGAAAACAGGCACATCTCCCATTGTAAAGATTATATTTTTGCCCATCTCCACGGCAAGATAACCGTACAGGAGATAGCCGATACCATAGGGCTTGAAGCAAACTATCTGTCAGCCCTGTTCAAAAGGCTGGAGGGAACCAACCTGAAGCAGTACATCAGGCACCAGCAGATAAAGCTGGTGAAAAACCTTTTGACCTATTCCACCTATTCCTACTCCGAGATCGCAGCCTATCTGGGATATGCTTCCCAGAGTCACATGTGTCAGGAGTTCAAAAAGGAAACAAACATGACCCCTCGGGCATACCGGGAAAAGTACGCCCGGGAGGATTTTTTAAATGAATCTCAGAACAGCTCCTGC
Organism: Lachnospiraceae bacterium; assembly: GCA_024687655.1. GTDB lineage: Bacteria > Bacillota > Clostridia > Lachnospirales > Lachnospiraceae > JAILEN01. The sequence continues at coordinate 4,808 of JAILEN010000195.1, forward strand.
TGAGCAGCCTCCTTTGTCTCAAAAGGACCTGCCAGAGGATGTACGCTCCTGTGGCTTCCGAAGTAATCCTCATTGAAGATGATCTCTCTGCCCTGAGGATCCTCAAACCGCTGTTCAGGCTCGAAGGCCTCACCCAGGATCGCCGTGGATACGGTGAAGTTCTCTCTTTCAGGCAACAGGTCGTAGAGATTGGTGGAAAGGAAGGTCTTTCCGTCATTTTCCTTAAGCTCCAGTGTCACCTTGCAGTTCTCATCCACATAAGCATCCTTTTCGGTGCTGTTGGCCCTGGCTCCTGCCAGATAGATATTGCCGGCGCCATCCACGGGCATCTTCTCATAATACTTGTCCTTGCCGGACTCATCCTCAATGGACCAGGGGCCAAAGTGTGAGAAGTATTCCTTTGAATCGGGATAGCCCTCATAGATACCGGTACCGCAGATAAAGTTGTACTCCTTTTCGGTACCATACTTCTTCGCATGATCCACATACTCCTGATTGATATCCTGCTGTACAAAGATATTGTTATAAAAACGCATGTCGCCGTGGAGGATGGTCATAAAGCCTGCCACCTCGGTGCGATGTCTCATGTGATAAGGGGTATAGCGGGGAGTGGGCAGGTATGCTCCGTTGTTTTCCACTCCTGCGCTGACATATGTAAACGAACCTGCGATGAGGTTGTGTACAAAGGCCATACCCTGCGTACTGATCCTGCATGAGCAGGGTGACAGCAACAGATTGTTGTCGATAAGTGTGGGACCGTGGCTCACCTCTATGAAGATATCCTCACCCAGTCCCAAAAGGGGAGTGATATCCGTACCTGCGGGAGGCGTATTGTCGTGGAAAAGATTCTGTGTGACCCTGGTGCCCTGAGCCTGCCAGTCCAGCCACAGTCCTCTGGTGCAGTGATGGATATGATTACGGCGATAGATCACATCGATGGCCGCATGCATCTTGATGCCGCCGATCTCAGCTCCCGCCAGATCCTGCTTGTTGTTGATATGATGGATATGGTTGTCCTCGATGATGGAGAAAACTCCTCCCAGGTGTCCCACGATACCCGTCTGTCCGCAGTCATGGATGTGGCAGCGTCTGACTATATGGCTGCCCACGGTCTCCTTTGTCCAGCCCTCGAACTGAGCCTGCATGATGTTGTCACGCTCGGTCTGGGTACCGTCCTTAAGGTATTTTGTTGTCCATTTATTATTATTTTCGGGCTGCAGGTACTTGCCCAGGGTGATACCCGAGCATCTGGAATCAGAGATCTCACAGTCCTCGATGATCCATCCCTTTGACCAGTGAGGTCCCACCATACCATCCTGATATGCTGTGGGAGGTGCCCACTGTGTGGCCGCCTGCTTGATGGTAAAACCGGAAAGAGTGATATAGCCTCTCCCCTCCTCTGAGGGATAGAAGCAATTCCTCCTGACGTTAAACTCCACGTTTTCAGCATTGGGGTCCTTGCCGCCAAAATTGGCATAGATGACCGTCTCGTTACGTTCCTCGTCCTGCTCGGTATACCACTTGAGGATCGTAACCTCATCGGGCTCCCAGGACTGCTTGAAAGGCTTGGGATCCAGGACGCTCTGAAGGTCCAGCACCTCATACATTGCCTTGCCGTTGAGATAAACCTCGCCTGTATGCACGGGATCCGGTGCAAAATACCAGTCTCCCGATACAGCCACCGTGTAGGGATTGTAGTCACCAAAAAGTCCGTTGCCCACTCTCACTACCCAGGTATCACCGTCATGCTGCTTCCAGCCCTTCAGAGGCTCAGCACCGCTGATGACCGCAGCAAGAGGCTGCTCGGATATATAGCTGATCCTGTTTTCTGGCTCACCCCCTCTGGCAGGATCCACATATTCCCTGTACAGACCGGGGGATACCATAACATTATCGCCGGGCTTTGCCAAAAGCGCAGCTTCGCTGATGGTCTTGAAAGGATGCTCCTTTGAACCGTCACCGCTCCTTCTCACTGTCGCTGAAACATAAATGTTCATTTTCTCCTCCTCCTTTTTTATTCTAAATGATTATTCCCAGTTGAAACTTCGTCGGGGTCAGACTCCAATTCTGCAAAGACCGGATAGTAAAACAACGCCCCCAGCATCGCGGGAAGAGAGATCCCAAATGCCAGAACAAGGGGCAGGGAGGGTAAAAATCGGGAAGCCGCCACGGGTATTATCCACATCATGGTCATCGCCAGTGTCCTGGGGAGCTTCACTCCCGCCAGGAGAAATGCCGTACGAAACACCTGGTGGACGTCACCCTTGAATCGTGCATTCACCGGGAATATCCATTGGAAACAATACAGGGTCAAAAGCCCTGCTGCTGCCGCTATCACCTTGATATGATTCGAAAGCAGACCGGGGGCGGCTAGCTCAATAAAAACATCCGCCGCGGCTCCTGAAAAGATCAGCAAAAAGGGCAGCCAGAGAATGGTCCCTGTTTTAAGATTGGCTCTGAAAACCTCAAAAAACCTTTTTGCTATATAGCCGTCTTCCTTTCTGATAATGCGGATCAGCCCATCATGCAAAGCCGTCAGCGCCGCCCCTGTAGTAATAATGGGTATGCAGCACAAAACTGTCAGCACATTTAAAACAAACAGCGCACTTATCACTTCAGCTATACGCATTATCAGAGTATTATCATCACCAGATCTGTTTTTCATATCTACGTTCACTTTTCCATTAAACGGTATGGATATATTATATAGGGTTATATCGGGGGTTTATATATCATGAAATCGTTTTAAATAACACATTTCTTTTATATTGTAAAAAAATACGCCGGAGAGTCATTCGACCCTCCGACGCCATGAAATCCTATAGATATCTACTGCGCCAGGCACCAGTCGCCGGCAGCATCATCATAGTAGTAGGTCTCGTCAGTACGATCGTCATAGTAGAAAGTGGTGTCCGAGCCCTCGTCGTACAGATACAGATAATCATCCTGATAGCAGTACCAGATATCCTCTTTGCTGTCATAGATCCAGTCATCACCACAGCTGTAATCATCCTCATAGCCGTAGTAGTCGGCATCATCGTAGTCATATGCGTATTCACAGGAGCCGCCGCTTAGGTTGCAGCCGTAATCGTCCTCGTATTCAGCCCAGCCGCCCCAACTGTCCTCAAAGCTGTCGTAGTTATAGTAATCATTGTTGCCACGACTGTTTACAAACTGCTTGAGCCATTTGATATACTCGCTGTCCAGGCCGATGTCCTTGTACACGCTTTTAAGCTGCTTGTAAAACTCGGAATCTCCGTAGGGCAGGGAAACCGCCAGTCCCGTCAGCTCATTTTTATCCGAGGTGTGGCCGTAATACGCCACAGCCGCCTTCAGGGCGGAGATCAGACTCTTGGCCTCGTCGCTGTCATCGTCAACGCTCTCCACCAGAGCCAGTATGTCACTGATATAATAATCCTCCAGGGTCACGTTACTGTCATCGGCGCCCCAGAAATAGTCAAAGAATCCCCTGCCTCTGGCCCTGTGTTTCTTACTGTAATTCTTGTTTAAAAGTGCATCTTCGTTTTTATATGCATAGGCCTTCCATGCGTTATACACACTCTTGGAGGTGGAGAGATTGAAAAGGCCCATGCAGGCGGAATCTCCGTATTCCTCATTCTCATTATCCTTTATGATGTCATCCACGATGTACTTGCCCAAAAGGGGCGTGGAGATACCCGGATTCTTTTCCAGCTTCTTCATCCAGCGGGTGTAGCTCCACCCCAGGCCGGACTCAAAGTCCTCGGATAAAAGTGCATACTTGGCGTAGGGAGCCAGTGCGTAGCAGGTCTCCATACTGGCCATGATACAGCAGTCCATGCCTATCATGTCAAAATGGATGTCGTCATTCTCCTTGAGTGCTGCAGCTATCTCCGCTATGGTAAGGCTGGCATCCTCCGCCGCCCATTCGTCATAGCCGAAACCGTATACCGGTCCGCCGCCGTGATCCCAGAACTGGAGTATATAGCGCTCCGCCGGATATTTCTTTTTACAGAAGCTGATGAACTCCGACAGGGTGCTCTTTTCCGTGCAATCCAGCTGTCCCAGGTCATCGCGAACCAGCTTCAGCTTTTTGTTTTTGATGATATAGGTCTGCGATGTCTTGCCGGAAATTCCGTAATACTGCCATTTTTTCGTACCCATGGTCTGGATCACCACGTTCACATTCTTGCCGACACCCGATTTCAGCATCTCGGCAATATCTCCCGTGGCCTCACCGGACTGTGTCTCCAGATCGGAGCCGTTCATATATACCATGATGGTGGCAGACTTGGCATCCGTGCCGACAGATACGGACTCGATGTTGGCATAGGCCTTTCCGGAATCCGGCTCCTGATCCACCACATCCGCCTCCTGTCTGGGACGCACCTCCTCTGTCTCCTCCTCATCATCCGAGGCCAGCCATCCTATCAGCAGCAGTACCAAAAAGATCACGCCCAGAGCCACAAGAATCTTTGTGCCGCACCCCATGGGTTTTTTTTGATTTTCATTTTCCATAAATCCTACCTACCCTTATATGATATTGCCCCCTCGGGACATATGTCCCTGCAGCAGCCGCAGTGGATACATTCGTGATCCCCCACTTTTTTTACATCCATTTTACATGTGCTGATGCAGGCGTTGCAACCGGTGCATTTTTTACTGTCTACCCTTATCCCGAAAAACGCTATGGGATTAAAAAATGAATAGATGGCCCCCAGTGGGCAGATGAACCGACAGAAGCCCCTGTAGAAAACGAGGCATAATATCATAATGCCTATGAGCACCATCACCTTCCATGAAAAAAGCCACCCGGCCTGAGTCCGCAGGTGCTCATCCAGGATCAACAGCGGTATCCCTGCCTCCAGGGTCCCTGCGGGACAGATATATTTACAGAAGCCCGGCACCATATATATCACCGGTATGGCCACCGCAAACACCGCCAAAATGAGATACTTCAGACAGGAGAGCGCTCTGGTGATGCCGCTCTTTTTCACCTTGAAAAATGGTATCCTGAAAATGAGCTCCTGCAACAACCCAAAGGGACATAAAAAGCCGCATATCATCCGGCCCAAAAGAATGCCGAACAAAAGCAGCGTCCCCAGCATGTAAAGCGGCAGCTTGTAAAGTGATCTGGTAAGCGCTCCCTGCAGGCTTCCCAGGGGACAGGCAAAAACCGCTCCCGGGCAGGAATAGCAGTTGAGTCCCGGGACGCACACACCCTTTGTGGCACCCTTAAATATCCTGCCGGAGGAAAACCCCGCAAAATGGCAGTTGTACAAAACGGCAGCTACAAGCTGAGTGTACTGCCGTTTATACTTTTTTATCCTGTCAGAAAAACCACCCATCATCCGATACCGATACATTCCATGCAGACCATGACTGCCTTGATAAAAGTGTCCCGATATCCGCCGTCAAAGATCCCGGCGACTATGAAGCCTATGGCAAAAACCAGGATGATCATCCGAACCGTCTTTTTTATCGAATCCGTCATTTCATATATCCCTCAAGCCGGCTGACCGTATCATTGCAAAAGGCTCCGTCCATCAGCTCACCGATAACACGGCCCTTGCTGTCCACAAAAAATGATGAAGGCACATACTGGAACTCACCTACGATATCGTAGAGGTCATCGCTGGTGCGAAGATTTGTAAACTCCGCTCCCGCATCCTCCAGGATCTCATTGGCACGGGATACATTGCTGTCTATGCCGTCGTACACATCACTGACGATACCGATGAGATTCACATTGTCGGGAAGCTCCTTATAAAGCCTGGCGTAATCTCCCATCTCGGAGATACAGGGCTGGCAGAAAGTGCCCCACAGATGGACGATGGTTATATCATAATCCGAAAAAATCTTCTGTGATACCTTCTTATTATCCAGAGTAACCGTCTTGAACTTGAGCTTTCTGGAGGATATCTCCGACTCGGGTATGCTGATCTCGATCACATTGCCCTCATCCTCCGGCTCCTCTTCCACGGAAGCTTCCTCTGACTCATCCTCCGAAGCATCCTCATCCTCTGAGTCCTCATCTTCCTCATCCGCCTCTTCGAAAAACCCTTCCGAAGCATCATCCTCCTGGCTGTCATCCTCCACAGAGGCCTCCACCTGCTGTGTATCCGCAGTCACTTTCGAGTCATCATCATCCGGTATCAGCATGATGATGATGAAAAGAACTCCCAGCGTGGCAAGGGATATTACCGCCACATTTTTAATCTTTTCCCACATATCCTCACTCCCTTTTTTTATCTAACTCTCCCTCTTGGGGCAGGCGGTCTGGTTCGTGATATACTCCTCGGGCTTTTCTCCCAAAACCGCACATTCATATAAGCCGCCGTTGTGGATACACTCCACGCACTGGGGCATCAGAAATACCTCCGTGGTATCCGGCGTGGTATCAAAGCGCTTTTTTGCCTCGGGATCCGCCTCGAAAAGCTCCTCGTCATCCGTTAATACATCATCACTTTTTTTATCCAAAGCCATATCTTATTTCCTCCGCTTACCTAATTCATCTTATCCGATGCTTTTTTTCTGGTCCTTTTTCTCTCTTCAAAAGCCTCCTGCTCCGCTGCCTTCTTTTTTTCAAGGGCATTCTCGCCTGCAACGGCATCGTTCCACTCCTGTTCATCCGAGGGAAGCACCTTCATGATAAGCTCGATACCGGCAAATTGTTCCTCCATTGATCGGGCAAGTTCTCCCCTGGTGGTGGAATTGTCTGCGGTCATTGGTGAAAGAGTTATCTTTTTACGGTCGTTGGCGTGATTGATGGCTTCCACAAACATATATTTTGTGTTTCTTCCAAAGATGATCTCACTCTCCTTGAAATTTCTGGTCACAAAGCATTTTTTCCCTTTTTCCGTCAGGAGGGTCATCATTATGGGCCTGTCGCTGAAATGAGCATCCACTCTCCAGCCCACACTCATATAACCCTTGTCCTCAAAACCCATGCCCACATTTTTATTGAGCTTATCCACTATCTCTGCCGCATCGCCCTTCATGGCCTTTTCATCAAGACCAAAGCCCCAGGACAGTATGTCGTTTCCAACCATACGGTAGAACTTGGTTTTCTTTGAAAGCTTGTTTGATGCCACAGCCTCGTCCAGGTGCTTTTTAACATAGGCGGTCTCATCCTTCCATTTCGCATAATCAAACTTTCCATATTCCCTAAATTTGAAATAACTTTTCAAATTCTTTTCCAGAGCCTGGTCATCTTCCAGTATACGCTTCTCAAGAGCTTTGATCTCCTCCGTATCCGGATTCCCCTGGTTTTTTGCCTTAAGCAGCGCCAGCCTGTGCGCATCATCTTCTATCCTCATTCTCGCATTGATCCGTGAAGCATGCCCTGAACAAATGTAAGCAGACTCCCTTCCTTTATCATCGATGTGCTGACCGTCCACAAAACCATATATTCCCGCCATCTTGCTGTGATTATACTTTGTACTTGTCTTGACCTGATCAAGTACTTCCCCTGTATCCATATCATCATAACGGGTATAGTCTTTTAAAACCCGGCTTCCTGCAAAAAACAGCCTGGTCCTGGTAGTATCCCCATCCACCTGAAGCCTCGACACCTTTTTTATCAGGTGCTCCTTGTGGGCAGGGATCAGTTCAGCATTGTTTGCCTGCTCACGATATAGGTTCAAAAGTGACATGGTATATTTTTTCTTAAGCTCATCGATGGTCTGCTGCTCAGAGATACCATTATCCCCGGTGGCCATCACCGAATTCAGCTGGGATTCAAACATGAGGTTAATGGCTGCCTCTGCCCTGTCCACATTCTCCATTATCATAAAGGACTTTTTCTTGGCGCTCATCTCAGGTGCATTGTCCAAAGCCTCCCTTTCTGCCTGTAGCTTTTGTATGGCCTCAGCAGCCTTTTCAAAGCCCTTTGCCGACTTGGTCAGATGATTTCTCCTGGTCTTTTCACTGCGACCGGTATCGATCCTGTTGAACTGTACGATCCTTGCCTCCGCAGCGGTACGGGCTTCCTTTATCTCATCGGAAACCTCTCCTTTGGTTTTGAGCACCTTGTCCTGAACATCCTTTTTCAGTGCCAGTTCATGAAGAAAATCAGCGGTTTCCTTCCTCCAGAGACTGTCAAAGGCAAGATCGAAAACAGACTGGGGCTTGGTCACCTGCTGCTCCACGGGGTTCTCCGTCACTTCGGTCTGAATCTCCTGCGTGAGCTGCTCCTGCTTTTGCATGGTATCCATATCTTCTGCCATGGCAAGAAGCTCTGAACCATCCTTCATTTTCTGGGCCGGATTATGACACATTTTACTTCTCCTTTATAATTCTTTCGTTGAAAAATCCCATGTTACGGCTTCTATGATATCCGATTGAAGTCTGATACCGCCAAAAAGATCCTTCACCAGCTTGATGGAGTTTTCCGTAACCGCATGCACCAGAAGGTCCGCCCTGGGGGCCTTCTTTTCAAATGCGCTCATGGCCGACGACAGCACCTTTTGGACCATCGCCGACGCATCCTCATCCACGTAGATGTAGGAGAGCTCATAGAGATCCTCTGCTTCTTTTTTTACTAAGATGACGGATACGATCCTCAGGTCGTCTATAAAGCAAAAACAGAGGTCCTTTTCGAACTCATCCTCATGCTTTAAAAGATCCGTCAGATAATACAGGCCCCGTGACTTCTGCTCCTCCAGGAATGCCCTCTGCATCACCTCCGGCTGGTCAAAGAAAAGCTGTGCGTTCGACTTCATTGCCATTATCTTTTGGTAGAGCTTGGAAGCCTTGCGATCCCCCGGAGTGATCTTGTATGCCAGATCGTTGCCCAGGAAAAAGAAATTGCCCTGAGCCCGAATGAACTCCGTAAAGTCAGCGGTGGACTCGTCTCTGATATAGGTGGCCATCACCGGCATCACCTTGTTCATTTTATACAGTGATCTCAGTGACTCCTGGAGCAGACGGCTTCCGATACCCTGTCTCTGATGATCGGGATGGACCCCGATAAAAAGTATCTCGTATTCATAGCCGTCAAATGAAAACCAGCATACCCCCACCGGATCCAGTTCCTTATCTACGGCGACCATAACATATGCGCCCCGCTGTAGATCAAAGTCCTCCGGAAGCAGAGGCAGAAAATGCTCAATGGCCTCCTCGGATGTGAGTCCGAAAATCCTTATGTCTGAACCTTTACTCAAATCTTACCGTCCTTTCTGAGTATCACTGATCAAAAACCCTGTGCAGTCTGAGAGCTGCCGGATGAAACACTTTTATCACCGCGAGGAACCGCCACCTCCAAAGGATCCGCCTCCGCCGGAGCTGCCGCCTCCGCCGCCTCCTCCAAGAGGCAGGCCGTCGCCTATGTCACCGAAGCCGTCACCCAAAAGAAAGTGTGTCGTCCTTCCCACAATGTCCAGAAAGCACACTCCTAAAAAGAAAAAGAACACTACGCATACGGCTACCCCGGCATTATCCAAAAACGCCAGAAAAGACTCCCACAGGGTCAACTCTCCGCTTTTTGCAAAAATTACAGCCGTGCCTATGATGGCAGCCACACAAAATATCAAAAGGAGAGCAAGCAAAACCCAGGGAAGGATCCTTTTCTTCTTCTTCGGGTTCTTGCGCTGCTCTCTGATTTTTTTATACTTTCCTCTCATCTGGTTGCTCCACCGCCTCCAAAGGATCCGCCTCCACCGGATGACCCGCCGGAAAAGCCTCCGCCGGATGATCCACCGCTCCTCCAACTTCCACTGCTGCTGCCACCGCCTATACTGCTAAGGAAAATGAAGAAATGTACAATAGCGGAAATGAGAAGTCCCATCCAGTATTCTTCACAGGCAAAGCCGGCCGATTCTCTGAGTTTCTCAAAAAAGGTATAGTCGGGAACATACTCCTCCGGGAACTCGGCATCACCCATGGTGCCCACAGTCTGTTCCTCGCCGTCAGCCCAGCTGTCCCTGAAAGCCACGGTATCCGGGCATCCTGTGCCATATGCGGCATACAATTCCTGCACAACTGCGGTAAAAGTGTTCCCCGCCAGCCTGTTCCACTGGCGCGCCTCCTTTGCCTCCACCGCATATTCATCCAGGATGCGTCCTGCCTTACCGTCGGTGATCACGGCCTCGGCACCCTTACCGATCTCCATGCGGATACTCTCCTGACCGGATCCGGTGCGTACCAGGATCAGCACACCGTTGTCCTTTTCCTTGTCGCCTATGCCCCACTCATTGGCCAGATGTATACTGTAGTCCTCAATGTCATCCTCATGAGTGTTGGGGACGGTGACCACCACCACCTGGGCATCGGTAGCCTCGTAAAGCTTTTTGCCCTCCTCGTAGATATATCGCTCGGTGGTCTCATTCAGGCATCCGCTGTAATCCTCTACATAGAAGTATCCCGTATGCTCCGGATACACTGTGCTGGGCATGGACATCACCACGAAAGTAAAAACAAAGAGTCCCACCCAGCCAAAGATAAGCGTGGATACCAGGTATATTCCTAACTTTTTTAAAAATCCCATTTTTCTTACCTTACAGATCTACGTCGGGAACCTTCTCTGATCCCTCGGCAGCCTCAAACATCTCCACTTTTTCAAAACCGAACATATTGGCAAAGATCACACCGGGAAATCTCCTGATGGCCTTGTTATATCTGGCTGCTGCCGCATTGTACTCCTCTCTCGCATAGGAGATGCGGTTTTCAGATCCTGCCAGCTCGTCCATGAGATCTATGTATAGCTTGTCTGACTTCAGGTCGGGGTAGTTTTCCGCTATGGCTACAAGCCTTGAAAGAGCTGCGGAAACCTCTTCGTTTGCTGCGGATTTTTCTGCCATGCTCTGAGCGTTCACCAGATGCTCGCGAGCCTCGTTTACGGCGTCAAAAACCTCTGTCTCATGCTCAGCATAGCTCTTGACCGTCTTTACCAGATTGGGGATGAGATCCGCCCTGCGCTGAAGCTGGGTGTCGATGTTTGCCGACATCTCCTGCACCCCGGTCTCCAGGTTGACCAGATTGTTATAGCCTCCGATAAAGCCCAGGATCAATACCAGTACTGCTCCTATCGCTACAATAATTCCGATTTTCTTACCGTCCATTTTGACCTCCTGATATTTCATAAATAATAGGCGTGTTTTCCAGCCGGCTAACACACCTGTATGATTATATAACGACTATATGAAAATGTCTACTTATCCCGGGCTTCGGCCCCCACTTTTTTATATATCTTAAGTATATTTTTGCCGTCAAGGTACTCATAGCGTATATCATCCACGGTATTTCTCACCATATACACTCCCAGACCGCCCTTTTTTCTGTCCCTTGTGGCAAGCTCAACATTGGGAGCCGCCTGGTTAAGTGGATTGTATGGCACGCCTGAATCTGTAAAAGAGATGATGGCCAGGTCGCCATCGATGTCCACACCCACGGTAACATCTCCCTCATCCTCACCGTAGGCATAGCTCGCCACATTGACAAAGAGCTCGTCCACCATCATATGGATCTTCAGGATATCCGCACGGGAGCATCCCTCCGTGCCGGCCAGCTCAGTCTCTATGAAATCGAAAACCTCTTTCATATTTTCAATAGTCGCTTTTAAACATATCTCTTTCATTCGGTTTCCTTCTTACCATTATATACAAAGGACAGCATGGTCAGATCGTCAAACTGATCCGCACCTCCCACAAACTTGTCTATATCCTGTCTCAAATGCGAAAGAAGCTCATCCGGAGCGTCATCCATGTAGGCGTTGAGGGCCTCGATCATGCGCTCCACCCCGTACATCCTGTGCTCGGCATCAGAGGCCTCGGGCACTCCGTCGGTATAGATAAAAATAGCGTCCCCCGGTGACAGATCGTATTCATGATCCTGATACTTGGACTTTTTCATGCCGCCCAATACCATATTGTGCTTCATGCTGATGAGCTCGTACCCGCCGCCGGCTCTTTTTATGGCCGGGTCCTAGTGACCCGCATTTGCCTCAAACATGTGGCCCGTGTTCATATCTATAATGGCCATCCAGATGGTGACAAACATCCTGGCCTTGTTGTCCGCATAGAGCTGCTTGTTCACATCCTGCAGCACCTCTGCCGGAGTACCGCCCATCATGGCGCGGTTCTTGATCAGAGTCCTGGACATGAGCATGAAAAGTGCTGCCGGGATACCCTTACCTGCCACATCACCCATCACCAGGGCCAGGTGGTCATGATCCACAAAAAAGATATCGTAAAAATCTCCGCCAACCTCCTTGGCAGGATCCATGGAGGCGTGCACATCGAACTCATCCCTCTCCGGGAACAGCGGGAAGGTGCTGGGCAATACTCCCTCCTGGATGGATCTGGCCGTGGAAAGCTCCTTTTCCACTGCAGACTTTTCCCGTCCCTGCTCGATATTTAAAATGGCATACATCACCAGGATATCCAGCATGGCCATGACATTGTTGATGCTGATACCATAGGTGAAAACAGAGATCAAAACAGAGGGCAGCGGCGTGATGAGGAAGATCAGAAGCACAATGACCTTGTGCCTGTCAATTTTTTTCTCCACACAAAAATGAGTATAAAAACTGCGACCTCAGCCAGGATTATATAGCCCATGAAAAAAGGATACAGATAGCCCCTGACATAGGTCCCGTTCTCATCGATGCTAAAGAAAAAACCGCCGGGCATATTGAGTATGCAAAGGGCCATCTCTATCATGCAGCCTAAGATGATGAAAAGATCATATTCCATGATGACAGGATGCTTTATCCCCATGAGCCGTTTGCAATACAGCCAGAAGAAAACGATGGCCAGAGGAGTAGCGAGATAAAAGATGGTATTTACCAGAAGAGAAAAGATCCTGTATTTTGGATCCCCGTCCAACGTCCATGCCGCTACATCCGTAAAGATCCCTATGAAAAAGGTCTGTACCATGTAGCGGAAATGCCTGTAATCAGAAACTCCCCTCCGGATGTCGATATAGCAGCATAAAAGGATCAGGATGCCCACCATCATACCGACTATGTCCATACCGATATTCAGGACCTTGATATTGTCGATATTGTCGATGCCCCTGAAATGTATCAGCGCACCGGCCACGATGAGCAATGTGATATCAAAACCGACTGTCACTATGGGTGCCAGTTTTTTAAATCCCTCACTTTTTACTCCAGCCATAATCCTTCCCTCAGGTCAAAAACAAACTCATCACCGGCCTATCCGAAGGTGAGAACATCATCAAAACCGGTGAGTCTGAACACCTCCATGATATCATCGGAAACATTGAGAAGTATCATCTCAGCTTCCCGATCGTCCATCTCCTGCTGGGCCTCCAAAAGCACGCGAAGCCCTGCACTGGTGAGATACTCTAAGTCCCTGAATTCAAAGGTAAGCTTTGTCAGTCCGTCATATACTCCATCCAAAGCCTCCGCAAGTTTAGGTGTGGCGGGCGTATCCAGTATACCCACCATGGTAATGAGAAGCTCACTTCCGTTCTGTTCCTTTTTAAGCTTGAACATATTGTCCTCCTTCTATGTGCAGATCTGCCTTTCGATATATATATCCATCACTGCTCTGTTCTGGTACCGGCATATATGGGTATCCCAAAGCTTCTGGGCAAAAGCTTCTCAGATAAAAGAAGCGACTGCGCATTGTGACGGTCCAGCTCCACCTTGGTATCGGGGCCGTACTTTTCCTCCATGGCCGTGACAAAACGCCGCATCATATATCTGCTCCTTGAAGACATTGTCAAATATGTTGGGTGACAGACCCGTCTTTTGGGAAAGAAAGGTGCCCAAAAGAGTACGGATACGTGTATGTTCGCCTGTGGAAACCGCCTTTTTGAGCATCATCCCTCTGTGCTCTTCAAGGATGTCGCTGACCATCTCTGTACCGTAAAGATCCGTATTATTGAAGAATTCTGTCTCTAACTGATTGGTCAGATTGATGAAATTCTTCTCCAGTCTGATGGGCACATGGTCCTCAATGATCCACAGGGAGTTGTCCGACTTCTGCAACAGCTTCGCCGGCTTTCCGAAGATATTAAGGTCCACGACGGTGACCCTCCCCCTGGGGATGGACTTTAATGTGGCATGGAGCTTTTTAACCTCTTTTACCTTTTCCGGCATCTTCTTGGGAGAGGAAAACCTGGTCTTGATATCCTCGGTAAAGGAATAGCCCTGTCCGAAGACCGACTTGGCCACATACTTTCCCTCTTCGGAGACCTTGGGAGTGTAGGGCTTTTTCTCTGTTTTTTCCTTTGGGATGCTGAAGTTGTCGTAGAACTGGTCGATATCCGGGTCCTTGATCTCCGGGGCACGCTTTACGGCGTCCTCTTTTTTAAGACCTAAAAGATCTCCCATGGTGGCAGGTATCTCGCCCTCATATTTGGGATCCAAAAGCCTTCTGTACATGTTGAATATCTCTGCCTCAAAGAGCACACTCATCCACAGATCGTGAACCATCTGCTTTCTGATTATTCCTTTTTTAAAGTGGGGGTTCTTTTTATCAAGATATGTCTTGCATGAGTTGGTAAGCATACGAAAAGCCACATCCACCATATCCATGGACTCCTGTGTGACGGGCAACTCCTTTACCTGCTCGATGGCCTTGGCAAGGTTGATGACATCTATCTTTACATCTGCCATTTCAGGAGAATCTTCCTTGGAATGCTCGTTAAGAAGAAGATGACCCAGATCCATGGACATCTTGTTGGTGAGGGTCATTTTTTCCTCGGCACTAAGCTGGATGCTCTCGCTCATGGTATCAAGCTCTTCATCAGTGAAATGGCCATAGAGGTATTTGTCGATGAGCTCCACCTCTTTTTTTTGTCTCTTCTATATCATTCAGGGACAAAATGCACGATTCTCCTGTTTGGTCTCATCATATCTTCTCAGGTCCGCCGGCATGCGCTCCTGGGCAGATTTTAAACCTTCAAGTTTCTGTTTCATTTCATCCATTGTACACCCTCCTAACAGTTGAATTGATCACGATATCAGAGCCTCCTTGGTGGCAAAAGAATTTGCGAAGCGATATTCTCAGACGATATCCCCACGGCCTCAAAAACAGTCTTCATCATGATATGGTTGAATAATAGTATCATCTCCCCCGCAACAATACTGCAACAAACCTGAAAATTTAATAATTTATTATATCATATCGCCCTAAAAAAAGGTATTGCCTCTTTTAAGGCATTGATGGAGCGTTTTCTCAGGGTGGCTTTAAGTGTGATATAGTCATCCTCCAATGAGCCTCTTATCTCAGGGGACACCTGTATGAAGGCATAGAGGATGCGTTCATAGCTGTCCAAAAATGAAAGACTCTCCGGGGAAATCTCATCCTTCAGACGGTTCCTGTACTCCGAAAGGGTCTCACATTCGGATCGTCCCAGGTGATGCCGCCTTAGCAGTTCCATAGACCTTTGGCACATGCGGATGGCCTTTTGCCTCTCATCCAGCCTGCCATAGCCGATACGGCCTGCAATCCCACTGATCAAAAGCAGGATGATTACTACACAGGCAACAAAAACAGCAGCCATCACCAGTCGTGAAGGGCTTATGTATATCTTAGTGTCAGTTTCCTCAGTTTTATCCGGAGCATCCGGCCGGGGTACTGTAAACTCTGTATCATCAGTCTCCTCTGTCATGGACTCAATATCTGAGAGGGTATTCCATCTGACGGTGCTTTCCATTCCCGGTGTGGGCTCAAAGGCTATCCACCCCACTCCCTCAATATACGCCTCGGGCCAGGCGTGAGCCAGGGATGAGCTGACCCTGGTGTTTCTGACTATACCCATGGGCACGCAAAAGCCCTGTACATATCTGGCCGGGATACCATAGGCTCTCGCCAAAAGTACAAATGAGGTGGCAAAGTAACTGCAATAGCCCTCTCTTTTTTCCAGAAGGAAATAATCCAGATAATCAGAGGGACCGGCAAGCTCATCCGGCAGATCTCCCGGATGATCGGTATATTTAAACCCTCTGAGATATTTTTCCATCA
>JAILEN010000020.1 GCA_024687655.1 Lachnospiraceae bacterium
CATGAAGTTCATGCTCAACGGTGCCCTTACCATAGGTACCATGGACGGAGCCAACGTGGAGATGGTTCAGGAGATGGGCGAGGACAACGCTTTCATCTTCGGTATGAGTGCAGACGAGGTCATCGCTCACGAGAAGGCACGTGACTATGATCCCATGGAGATCTTCAACAACGATCAGGATATCAGAAAGGTGCTGATGCAGCTCATCAACGGCTTCTACAGCCCCAATGATCCCGAGATGTTCAGAGATCTTTACAATTCACTTTTGAATACAGAGTGCACCCAGTATGCGGATACTTACTTCAATCTTTTGGACTTCCGTTCATATACTGAGGCTCACGACAAGATCGAGAAGGTATATCGTGACGAGGCACTTTGGGCTAAAAAGGCAATACTCAACGTTGCGAATGTAGGCAAGTTCTCATCTGACAGGACCATTCAGGAGTATGTGGACGAGATCTGGCACTTGGAAAAACTAAGGGATTAAAGTCATATCCACGAGTGGTGCTTGCACCAACGAGTGCGATTGACTTTAAGACCAAAATCCCCATGAGCGAGAAGGCGATAGCCGGGATCGCGAATGGGGATAGGATTGCGAGAGCAAAGCGGAGCAATCCGTTAGGTTTTCTTTATAGGAGATATTATGGCATATAAACGTCTTGGCGAATTATTAATAGATGCGGGTACAATAAACGAGGAACAGTTGAATCGCGCTTTGGAGCTCCAAAAGGGCTCCAAGGATCGATTGGGAACTGTTCTTATTGATAATGAGATAATATCCGAGGACGAGCTCATTGATGCTCTCACCATGCAGCTGGGTATCGACTACGTGGATCTGACCAAGATAAAGATCCCGGTGGAGATGGCCCAGACCGTTCCAAAGTCCATCGCCAAGCAGTATATGGTGGTGCCCATTCAGGTGGTCAGAGACGAGTTGATCCTGGCCATGAGCGACCCACTCAACTTTTATGCCATCGAGGATGTTAAAAAGTCCTCCAGGAAAAAGGTAAAGCCTGTGGTTGCCCGTGCATCCGCAGTGGACTACGCCATCCAGATTTTATATGGAAACGAGGGCGCTGCCCGTGCCATCGAGGAGATGAAGCGGGAGTCAGCGGCCAACGGCGATACAACCACTATTGAAAACCAGGCCTTTGTCACAAATGTGCTGGGGGACGATTCGGTCAACAATGCTCCCACCATCCGCCTGGTTAACTCCATCATAGAGCGTTCCGTGGACGAGCGTGCCAGTGATATCCACCTGGAGCCACGGGAGGAGAACCTCTATGTCAGGATGCGTATCGACGGTATCATGCGTGAGATCCTCACAGTGCCCAAGGACCTTCAGAATTCGGTTATATCCCGTATCAAGGTCATGTCGGGACTGGATACCTCCGAAAAGCGTATCCCTCAGGACGGACGTTTCAATGTACGTGTAAAGGGCAAGGATATCGACCTTCGTGTATCCACCCTGCCCACGGTATATGGAGAAAAGATCGTTGCCAGACTTTTGGACAAGTCCGACGGCAGAGTCACCAAGGAAAAGGTGGGACTCACAGGCCGGGACGAAGAGATATTTGATAAGCTTTTAGGCTGGCATTCCGGCGTGCTGCTTTTGGTGGGACCTACCGGTTCCGGTAAGACCACGACCATGTATGCCATGATAAATGAACTGAACAAGCCGGAGGTCAATCTGGTAACATTAGAGGATCCCGTGGAGTACAACGTGGATGGAGTCAACCAGGTTCAGATCAACGAAAAGACAGGCATGACCTTTGCTGCCGGACTCCGCGCCATACTGCGACAGGATCCGGATATCGTGGCAGTAGGTGAGATCCGAGACGGTGAGACAGCTACCATCGCCATGAGAGCAGCTATCACCGGACGTCTCGTTTTATCCACCATCCATACCAATGATGCGGTGGGTACCATAGAGCGACTCAACGATATCGGAGTGGAGCCCTACATGACGGCCTCCGCACTTCGCGGAATCATTTCCCAGAGACTGGTCCGCCGGATCTGTCCTGCCTGCAAGGAGGCTTATGAGCCTACAGAGGACCAGCTGGAGGACCTGAGGCTGCCTAAAAAGCCTGGGCAGAAGTTTTATCGGGGCGCAGGATGCCCCAACTGCTTTAATACGGGCTATCGTGGACGTGCAGCCATTTTTGAGATGCTTCCCATGAGCAAGGTAGTCCGTGAGCTCATTTCTGATGGCGCCCGGCGCCAGGATATCGAGGAGGCGCTTCATGACTCCAAGACCGGCTTTGTATCCATGCGTGAAAATGCCATCCGCCTCATGCTTGAGGGTGTGACATCCGTGGAAGAGGTTATGAGGATCACCAACGAAGAAGACTGATGGTGTATTTTTTGAGAAAACCAGCTTTTTTAGAAGGAGGGACAGGATCATGACATTTAATGAAAATCTCGAGTGGAGAGCCATAAAGGAGCCTGAGGACGACCCTATCATTTACGAGGGAAAGGTACAGACCATCCTTGAGCGGGATGTGGACTTCAGAACCCAGGACGGCGTGTATGAGGCTTATATCAGCGAAAACGAGCTGGAAAAGATCAATAAGAGTTTATAAATGAGCAAAAGAGGGGGACTTAGCTATGATGAACGTTGAGGAACTGGTTAAAAAGGCTGAGACTGACGGGGCCAGTGATATCCATGTGATATGCA
This sequence comes from Lachnospiraceae bacterium, assembly GCA_024687655.1. Classification (GTDB taxonomy): domain Bacteria; phylum Bacillota; class Clostridia; order Lachnospirales; family Lachnospiraceae; genus JAILEN01. Next base: position 2,678 of record JAILEN010000020.1, read on the forward strand.
ATCTGCCTCCCAAGTATCGTAAGGACGGCACCATCCAGGATATGGACACGGAGATCATGACGGCGGATGACTGCATCAATATCGCAAAGTGGATCGCAGGTGATGCCTACGAGATCCTGGATCGGGAGGGCGAGCTGGATATGGCAGGCAACTACGCAGGCCGCCGTTGCCGCGTTCATCTTTTCAAGGCGCAGGGAGTACCTTCCCTGGCGTTGCGACTCCTTTCGGAGACCATTCCCAAGCTGGATTCCCTGGGACTGCCACCTGCAGTCATGGATCTGACGGATCTCCACAAGGGCATCGTTCTGGTGACGGGTGAGACCGGCTCAGGCAAGTCCACATCTCTGGCGGCTCTTTTAGATCATATCAATCATACCCACAGGAGCCATATAGTGACGTTGGAGGATCCTGTGGAGTACATATACAAGCCGGACCTTTGCGCCATCAATCAGCGCGAGGTGGGCAAGGATACCAAGAGCTTTGCAGAGGGACTGAGAGCTTCCCTGCGAGAGGATCCCAACGTCATACTGATAGGTGAGATGCGTGACAGGGATACCATCGAGACAGCCATTACTGCAGCGGAGACAGGACATCTGGTATTCGGCACACTGCATACGGGATCTGCCGCTGATTCCATCGACCGTATGGTCCAGGTTTTCCCTGAGGCAGCACAGAACCAGATCCGTCTGCAGCTTTCCATGACACTGGTGGCAGTACTGACCCAGCAGCTCATGCCGAAAAAGGGCGGCGGACGTGCCCTGGCAGCAGAGTTTATGATAGTTACCGACGCCATCAGAAACCTGATCAGGAGCGGTAACACACCTCAGATCGCCAATGCGGTGGCCACTTCGGCTACCATCGGCGGCCAGACCATGGATCAGGCACTTTGCAGACTGGTCCGTGCCGGAGACATCACAAAAGAGACGGCACTTCACTATGCACATGATGAGAATTACGTTAAGAAGAATTCGATTTAAGGACGGAATATGATCACATACAAGTACCAGGCGATTTCAAGATCCGGGGCCAAGGTCTCCGGAGTCATAGAGGGCTACAACGAGATGGATGCCATAGACCGCATCAAGCAGGAATATGACATCGTAGTCAAGGTCTCGGAGGTCAAGGAGAAAAAAGAGAGCATCCTCACTGCTGACCTTGGTGGCAAGAGACTGGACCCCAAGGCTTTTACGGTCATGTGCTCACAGTTTGCCATCATCCTTCGTTCCGGAGTGCCCATCGGCCGTGCCGTGAATCTCATCTATGACAAGACCACGGATAAGACCTTAAAAAAGATCCTGGACAAGGTGAGGGCCGATGTGGAAGCAGGACGTTCCCTGGCAGCCAGCTTTGAGGAAAACGGCAAGGGGATACTGCCTCTGTCCTTTGTGGAGTCCATCAGGGCGGGTGAGGAATCCGGTAATCTGGATGCGTCCTTCAACTCCATGTACGAGCACTTTGACAAGCAGACCAAGATAGCCGCAAAGGTCAAGGGAGCCCTGGCGTATCCCACCTTTGTCCTGGTTATCGGTGTCATAGTCGTCATTGTCATGATGGTAAAGGTCATCCCTACGTTTACATCCATTTTTGCGGAGCAGGACGCCGAGCTTCCTGCAATCACACAGAGCCTGATCGTCATATCAGGTTTCTTCCAGCATTACTGGGCACTTCTGGCCATCATATTTATCGCAGGCTTTTTGGCCTATAAGTTTTATTCAAATACTGAGGAGGGCAGGCTGAAGCTGGCGCAGAAGTCGCTGAAAATGCCGGTCCTTGGAGAGATACAGACCTTAAACGGAGCCAGCCAGTTTGCCAATACTCTGGTCACCATGATAGGGGCTGGACTTCCCCTCACCAAGGCGGTGAGCATCACGGCCAATGCCATGGACAACTACTATCTGTCTCAGGAGGTCGGAAAGATGACGGGCCAGATAGAAGAGGGACACAGCCTGGGCGAGGCCATGAGGGAATCGGGATGTATGCCGGATATACTCACGGATATGACGGCCGTGGGTGAGGAGACCGGTGAGATGGAGGATACCTTAAAGACCATCGCGGCTTATTATGATACCGAGCTTGCCACGGCCATCAATGCAGCCCTGGCAAAGCTGGAGCCCACCATCCTGGTGGTGATAGCAGTGTTTGCAGGATATATTGTTCTGGCGATATATATTGCTATTTTCTCCATGTATCAGGGAATGTAAAATGGAGGCCGTTTATTATATATATTTTGGGACAATATCCTTCATACTGGGTTTATGCATGGGTTCCTTTTTAAACTGCGCAGCCTATCGTATCGCCAGAAAAGAGGACTTCATGCATGGCAAAAGCCACTGCACATCCTGTGGACATGACCTGTCGGCAAGGGATCTGATACCGGTGCTAAGCTACATTTCATCCCGGGGCAGGTGCAGGTACTGCGGGCAAAAGGTGTCCATCCGTTATCCCATCAGCGAGCTGATATGCGGACTTTTATACCTGGGTTGTTTTCTGAATGACGGCACTACAGTACTGGCGCTCAGGGACATCATTTTTGTATCCTGTCTGTTTTGCATCTCCATAGTGGACATGGAGATCAGGGAGATACCGGACGGGGGACTTGCCATAGCCGCCGCAGCATGGCTGGCAACCGCATATTTTGTATATGACTGTATCGGACAGGCGGCACTGAATGTGGCTTCGGGACTGGTGTTTGGAGCGGCCATGTTATTCATCTCCCTGGCTATGGACAAGATACTGAAAAAGGAAAGCCTGGGTGGCGGAGATATCAAGTTTTTTGCAGTGGTGGGACTGTATCTGGGATTCATACCTACGCTGTTTTGCATTATGATCGCATGTATCACCGGCCTTTTGGGCGCAGTGGTACTCAGGAAAAAAAGTATAGCTTTCGGCCCTTTTATTGCTGTTGGAACATATTTTATGCTATTATGGGGTCAGAGGATAACCGACTGGTATTTGGGACTTTTTTAAGGAGTAACTGATGGCACAGACTATATTGGGAATTGATGTAGGACAAAGCAGATTAAAGCTGGCGCTGATGAACGGCAGGCATGTGAAAAAGCATGCGGTTTTGGAGATGCCGGAGAACCTCGTTTCGGAGGGCAGGATAGTATCCCCGGAGACCATGGGAGAGTTTTTGAGGATGTCCATGAAGGAAAAGGGTATCCGTGCCGGCAAGGCAGCCTATGTTTTTGCAGGTGAGCGGGTGTATATCAGGCCCGTGACCATGCCGCTTATGAACGAGGAGCAGCTTTTATATAATCTGCCTTATGAGTTCAGGGATTATATCACGGAGGAGCTCAAGGACTTCGTGTTTGATTACGCCATGATATCCGCCAACGAGGAGGAGCGGACCATGGAGGTGATGGCGGCGGCCATACCCAGGCAGCTTTTAGAGGATACCAGATCCATCCTGAAAAAGGCGGGGTTGAAGCTGGTGAAGGCGGCGCCGGTGCTGTCGGTATATCAGACGGTTTTGAAGAACCAGCCGGTCACACCCGATGGGCCCAAGGATTACTGTATTTTGGATATCGGATATTCGGGCATCCGCATGTACGCTTTCAAGGGTGATAAGCACCTGGCCACCAATGAGCTGGAGACCGGACTTCACACACTGGGAGACGCCATTGCCGAGGCCTATAATGTGGATCCCCATATAGCGCATACATATCTGGTCAACAATTATGATGACTGCCAGAACAAGGAGGTATGTGCGAACGCCTTCAATAACATCGGCGTGGAGCTGATGAGGACCATGAATTTCCTGCGTTACAGTATGCAGGATTCCAGTTTGAATGATGTCTGGGTCTGCGGCGGCGGAGCTGATATCCCCGCACTTTTAAAAGCCCTTGAGGAGAATCTGGACATGAAGATCCATTCTGCAGGTGAGCTTTTAGACGGCTACGGTTTTTCGGACGTTGCTACGGGCAGCGAACTGTTTTTGGCAGCAGGTATTACACAATAGTCTATCAGGGTAAGGGACATGAGCGATTTTAATGATCCTTCCATGACCGGCGAGGCACAGGAAGAGAAGAAAACTAAAAAGAAGCCTTTTGAAAAGAAAATGGCGATCCCCACAAAGACGCAGATCAATTTTGCCTACGTGGATGTGACACCCATGAAATTGTCGGTGCTGATCCCGGGTATCGTTCTGATCATATTAGGCGCGTCACTTTTGAGCAAGTTTTTTGTGGTGGACCGTATCATGGAGGTTTCGAGGCTCCAGAGTGAGGTAACCTCTTTGCAGGAGCAGATCGCGACGGAGCAGGCGGCCATAGATGAAATGGGAGATCTGGCCACACAGTATGCACATTACACTTGGTCTGGGATGACGACTGATGAGAGGGCTCTCGCTACCAGGATGGAGGCGGTGGCACTCATTAAAAAATATGTTTTAAAGAAAGCCAGTGTCACAGGCTATACTATTTCCGGCAATGAGATCAGCCTGCCTATCACAGGCGTCAGCTTTAATGATATCGGACGCATAGCAGGCAGTCTCGAGGAGGATCCTCTGGTGGACCATGTCGAGGTGATCGCGGCTGCATCTGATGATGGCCGTATCGCATTTTCCGGCGAGATGGCAGGGGTGACCGGTCAGAGGGATGACATGGAGGCGACGGCCCAGGTTACCATCTATCTGGTAGATAAGGCCGGGGAGGTGCAGCAATGAAGAATCTGAGCAGAGAATTTACAACAAGGGAAAAGATACTTCTTCTGGTACTGGCCATACTCCTGGTTTTGGTGGTCTACTATTATCTTGTGGATCTGCCCCTTCGGGGCCAAAAGGAGAGCCTGACATCGGAGCTTACTGCGGCACAGGCCGATTATGATGCCACACATGCCAAATATACGGAGTACCTCAAGATGAAGGCCGATATGGAGCAGGTCACAGAGGATACAAGTATCATGGCCAGCTATAATAATCGTTCCGAGGAGATACATTTTCTGGATGATCTTTTCAAAAACACCCTTCAGTACAGCGTGGGGTTTTCGCCGGTGACAGTGGAGGGGGATCAGATCAGGAGAGCGTTTACCGTCAGTTTTACGGCTGCTTCCTATGATCAGGCCGTGAAGATATTGGAGAGACTTGCGGATTGTCATTACAGATGTGTTATCAGTGACATTTCCTGCTCGGGAAGTGGGGAGGAAGGTCTGAAGGGACCGGTATCCGTCAGCTGTGGAGCCGTTTTCTTTGAGACCATGGTGGATCGCAATACAGATGCGGGACTGCCGGTAGTGGTGCAGACACCGGTGGCGACGGAGGAGCCCGCAGAGTAGCAGGATCCTTATAAGGAGAAGGAATATGGGAAAAAGGATCGTATCGGCAATTCTGGTGGCCGCAATGACCATTTCGCTGGCAGCCTGCGGCGGAGGGGAAAAAAGCGGTGGCGGCAGAGGTACTCTCACGCTGGCTCTTCGGGAGGGCACCTATGCAGATGTGATAGAGCAGTGCCTGCCTGCATTTGAGGAGGAACACGGTGTCAAATGTGTGGTGGAAAAGCTGTCCGAGGAGGATCTCCACGGAGGCGTGGTTGAGGATGCCGGCAATTCCGACGGGAAATACGATCTTTGCATGGTAGACGGTTCCTGGATGGCGGAGTATACTTCCCAAAACATACTGACCTCGCTTTCCGATCTGGGATATGAGCTGGATGATGATATCATACCGGCCACTACCAAGATCGCATATTACGGGGACGAGGTATATCTGGCTCCGTATTACGGTAATGTTACCGTGCTATTGTACAACAGGTCGCTGGTAGAGGCGGCGGGATATACGGGCGATGATATTTCAAACCTTGAGGATGTTAAAAAGATATCCGAAGCAGCAAAAGCTGCCGGTAAATCCGGCTTTATCTACAGGGGAGACACGCCCAACAATCTGGTGGTGGATTTCCTGCCGATCCTTTTGTCCTTCGGCGGATGGGTAGTGGATGAGGGCAACAATCCCACCGTTGATACCATTGCTTTTCATGATGCCATGGAGTTTTATCTGGAGCTTATAAAAACAGGTGAGCCCATGGAAAAGCAGGCAATGATCGATGCCATTTCCGGTGATACCGGAGCGCTGGGCATAGCGTGGCCGGGGTGGTATACTCCTGAGGAGGGATCGCCTGCCGATTACTGTGCCCTGTCCGGGCGGGTCGATGAAAACAGTACCTCATACAATGCCAACGTATACGGGGTGTGGACCATAGGTATCCCCGAGAACTCCACAAATAAGGGGAAGGCATTGGAGCTTCTGGAATATCTGATGGATCCGGGCGTCCAAAAGAGCACAGTGGATGCCGGAGGAGTTCCCTGCAGATATTCGTCTCTGGCCGATCCCGATATACTGGAAAAATACCCGCAGTATGAGGCTGTCCGTGAGGCTTTGGAGAGCGGCACCTACAGACCCATCATGATGGAGTGGCCGGATTTTTATACCATTCTGGGTACAGCAATGGATCGCATCATCAAGGGGAAGAACACGTTGGATGACGGGCTTGCTGAGGCCCAGTCCCAGTTAGAGGAGCTGATGACTACCTCCACTGCCAACTGATGGTCCGGGAGACTGATGACAGACAAAATTTCAAAAAAATTAATATCTATAATGTGTGTGGTGGGTCTGACCTTTTCACTTTTCGGATGTGCTCCCGCAGAAAAAGCGGGGGTAAAAAAGGATGAAGGGGACAGGGTCACCATTGGTGTGTCCATATGGAATACTACTGATCTTTTGGGCAGCCGTACCAAAAGGATCATCGATGCCACGGCGGATGCACTGGATGTAGACGTCATCTACTGCGAGCATGAGTATGATCCCTCCATGCTGCGTACCTCGGTCAACAAGCTTTGCGCAGCAGGCTGCGAGGGGATACTATTTTGTCCCGGTTCAAATACCGATATGGTGGACGCCATCAATACCTGCGACAGAGAAGGAGTGTATATCGCCCAGTATTATTCCAGGATAGATGCCCTGACGTGGCCGGAGGTATATGAGCTTTCTGTAGAGTCAGACAGATATGTGGGAGCCGTGTATGAGGATGAGGTTGAAAACGGATATAACCTCACCTATTATCTGCTCAACAACGGAGACCGTCAGATCGGAGTCATGTGCGGCGCCGGGGATGAGGTTACTTTTGACCAGAGACGTCTGGGGGCCGATATGGCCGTGGCGGAGTGGAATATAGGGCACCCCGAGGACATGGCACATCTTTCCCAGACGGTTTATGCCAAGGCTACCGCGGAGTCCTGCCATGATGCAGTCCATGAGCTTTTGGAAATGATGAGCCATATGGACGGACTTTTGGTAGGCAGCGGCAAAGTGACTCAGGTAGAGGCAGCCATGGAGGCTTTGGAATTTCATAAGCTGAGTCAGCATGTGGATCTGGTGGGCAGCGGCTTTTTGGATGATATGAAGGAGCAGCTTGCGGGCGGTGGGATCTATGCCCAGTCCGGTGGAAATATCTGTGATCCGCTGTATGCATTTTTGCTGGTGTATAAGGTAATACGGGGCGAGTATGAGATGCTGCCCGACACCCCGGGATACGAGCTTGAATGTCCCTATATCTATATCAATTCGGCAGATGAGTATGATGAGTATGTGAAGTATTTTATTGATTCCATGCCCTATGATCCCATGGAGATAAGGGATCTGGAGAAGTACTCTGTTGATGAGCTCTCCGTGGCAGCAGAAACTCTTTCCGTCAGGGATGTCAAAACCCGGCATGGAGGATAGGGTGATCGTTTTAAAATATGTGGGTTTTATGGATGTAAGATAACAGAAAGGATATGATCATGCACGAGTCAATGGAAAAAATATTGGAAAAGGCGGAGGTGCTCATCGAAGCACTGCCATATATCCAGAGATTTAACAGGAAGATAATCGTAGTTAAATACGGTGGATCCGCCATGCTGGACGAGACCTTAAAGTCCCAGGTGATCCAGGATGTGACACTTTTGAAGCTGGTAGGCTTCAAGCCCATCATAGTCCACGGCGGCGGTAAGGATATCAGCCGCTGGGTAGAGCTTAGTGGCAAGACTCCTGAGTTCATCGGCGGGCTGCGTGTTACTGACAGCGAGACCATGGAGATAGCCGAGATGGTTTTAAACCGTGTCAACAAGTCCCTGGTGTCTCTGGTATCGGAGCTGGGAGTGCTCTCTGTGGGCATATCCGGCAAGGACGGTGAGCTTTTGCATGTGGACAAAAAGACCCTTGAGGGTCAGGATCTGGGATATGTGGGCGAGGTCAAGTGCGTCAATCCCAAGATACTGTATGATCTTTTGGAAAAGGACTTTTTGCCCATAGTCTGCCCCATAGGCGTGGACGACAATTATGACACCTACAATATCAATGCGGATGACGCGGCCTGCGCCATAGCAGAGGCCGTGCATGCGGAAAAGCTGGCCTTTTTATCAGATATAGAAGGGGTGTATCGTGATCCCGATGATCCGGAGACTCTGATCTCGGAGCTTACGGTATCGGAGGCAAAGGAGCTGATGGCTTCGGGCTATATCGGGGGCGGCATGCTGCCGAAACTGAACTCCTGTATTTCAGCCATCGAAAACGGCGTGTCCCGTGTACATATTTTGGACGGACGCATTGCACACTGTCTGCTTTTGGAGATCTTTACCAACAAGGGTATCGGTACCGCCATCATCTCAGACGAGGAACCGAAATACTATAACTAATGATCTTTATTGTATGAACAGAGAAACAAAGATAAAACTTGTCATCATCCTGGATATCCTGTCGGTCATAGCGCTGGCGGCTGTCATCATCCTTTGGCTTGGGGGAGGGGATGTTTTCACCCCTCTTTTCGGGCAGAATGATCCAAAGCCTCTCAGACTGGAGTCTGAAAGTGATATCTCCGATGGATCCACTGAGATTATAGATGTTGAAGAAAGCACCAACTACAACAGTGGGGCATTTTCTTCAGGTGTACCGGATCTGGATGGGAAGAAACTGTGCATGATCGGCGACTCCAGATTTGCCGGCATGCATGATGCTGTGGGTGATGATGAGGATATCCTATGGATCGCAAAGGATGGCGTGGGCCACGACTGGTACTGGTCCAACAAGGGTGACATATCCGCCCTGTCCCGGGATACCGTGATCATATACGAGCTGGGTGTCAACAGCATCCAGCCTGAGAAGGGGATAGATGCGCTCATAGATCTTACCAGGCTGGGCTTTACCGATATCTATGCACTTTCCATTGCTCCGGTGGATGAAGAAAGGGAAGCGTCCCACGGCTACAGCATCACCGTGGATAATGTTCTGGATTACAATGAGTATCTTAAAAACTATCTGCCCATGGGAGTAAAATATATGGATGTGTATACTGCTCTGGATGGCAATATCGTAACCTACGACGGCCTGCACTATGATGATGAGACATATGTCAGATGGTATGGTATCATACTTGAGAATATTGCAGAAAATGATGAGTAAATGATCCTTCGGCTGAAGGCCAAAGACCGACAAGTCGGCGGCTGAAATTCCGACCGACAAGCCGGTGGCTGAAATTCTGACCGACATAGTGTACCACTGTCATTCTGAGCGTGGTGAAGCTTCTGTCTATGACAGAAGCTTGAAGAAGTCATCGGAGATGACTTCAACCGCGCGAAGAATCTTATAAGGAGGAAGAAATGGAAAAACAGGATTACATTAACGGCTGCGAAGAGAACCTGCTTCATGTATACAACAGATTCCCGGTGGTATTTGACCACGGCGAGGGCATGAGGCTTTTCGACACCGATGGAAAGTCATATCTCGACTTTGGAAGTGGCATCGGAGTAATGGCGTTTGGCTACGGACATCCCGACTATACCCGGGCGCTCCACGAGCAGGTGGACAGGCTGATGCACACCTCCAACCTCTATTACACACCCCAGCTTATGCGGGCAGCCCAGGCAGTGTGCCGCGCATCAGGCATGGACAAGGTGTTTTTCACCAACAGCGGTGCGGAGGCCATTGAGGGTGCCATCAAGACAGCAAAAAAATATGCATATAAAAAGACGGGGAAGGCAGGCAAAAATGTCATCGCCTTTAACCACAGCTTCCACGGCAGGACAGTAGGTGCCCTTTCCGTTACGGGTAACGAGCATTACAGGGAGGCATTTTATCCGCTGATGGATGGGGTGAGGTTTGCAGACTTTAATGACATCGACAGCGTGCGTCCTCTTGTGGATGAGGACACCTGTGCCATCATCGTGGAACCCGTCCAGGGAGAGGGCGGCATCATTCCCGCAGCAAAGGAGTTTTTGCTGGGACTGCGTCAGCTCTGTGACGAGAATGACATGCTTCTGATATTTGATGAGATCCAGTGTGGCATGGGCCGCACCGGTCATATGTATACCTTCCTGGGGTATGATATCACGCCGGATGTTCTGACTACGGCCAAGGCCCTTGGCGGCGGCGTGCCGGTGGGTGCTTTCGCAGTCTCCAAAAAGGTGGGAGAGTCATCACTGCAGCCCGGTGATCACGGCACTACCTATGGCGGTAATCCATTTGTCTGCGCGGCAGTGACCGCATCCATCGAGCTTATGGAAAGTCTCGATCTGCCCGGGCATGTGAGAAAGACGGCGCCTTATCTGGAGGAAAAACTGGATGAGCTTTGCAAAAAGCACCCCGATAAGGTACTTGGCCACAGAGGACTCGGTTTTATGCAGGGACTGATACTAAGCCCCGATGTGAAGCCGGGGGATGTGGTAGTACGGGCCCTTGAAAAGGGTCTTGTGGTTTTGACTGCCGGCTCTGATGTATTGAGACTCCTGCCTCCACTGATCGCTGAAAAGTCTGACATCGACGAGATGGCAGAGATACTGGACGGCGTTTTCATGTCATTTTAGGCACAGCGAGAATCTTTATTATATTATGGGTACATTCATAGCCATAGATCTGAAATCATTTTATGCCTCGGTGGAGTGTGTGGACAGGGGCCTGGATCCTCTGACCACCAATCTCGTGGTGGCCGATGAATCCCGAACGGAAAAGACCATCTGCCTGGCGGTGTCCCCGTCACTGAAGGCCTATGGTATCCCGGGCCGGGCCAGGCTTTTTGAGGTCATAGCCAAAACCAGGGGCAAGAATATTGAATACATCGTGGCACCTCCGCGCATGGCGCGCTATATGGAGGTGTCTTCCCAAATCTATGATATCTATCTGAAATACGTGGCGGCAGATGATATGCATATCTACTCTGTGGACGAGGTCTTTTTGGATGTGACCCACTATGGCAATATCTATAAAATGTCACCCCACGACATGGCCATGATGATGATAAGGGATGTGCTGGAGAGTACGGGCATCACAGCCACGGCAGGGATAGGCACCAATATGTATCTTGCAAAGATCGCCATGGATATCGAGGCAAAGCACATGCCTGCGGATGAAAACGGAGTGCGCATTGCTGAGCTGGATGAGATGTCCTACAGGAAGAATCTCTGGAGCCATACCCCCATCACGGATTTTTGGCGGGTGGGCCGTGGCTATGCAAAAAAACTGGCGTCCAAGGGCATGTATACCATGGGTGATGTGGCCCGTTGTTCCCTGGGGGATGAGGGGGATTATCATAACGAGGATCTTTTGTACAAAATGTTCGGCGTCAATGCCGAGCTGCTCATCGATCATGCCTGGGGATACGAACCCTGCACCATGAAGGATATAAAATCCTACAGACCGGAGGCCAATTCCCAGAGCATAGGTCAGGTTTTGACAGAACCCTACACCTGTGACAAGGCCCGCATTATCATCCGTGAGATGACAGATGAGCTGTCCCTGAGGCTACATGAAAAAAAGCTGGTGACCGACCAGCTGGTGCTTACCGTGGGCTACGATATAGAAAACTTAAAGGACCCTGACAGGGCGAAAAAATATACCGGGGAGATCACGGTGGATCACTATGGCCGCCTTGTTCCCAAGCACGCCCACGGCACCATGAACCTGGGGGGCTTTACCAATTCCACGACTCAGATGGTACAAAAGATGGTGGAACTATATGACCGCATCATCGACCCGGAGCTTCTGGTGCGCCGGATGTATGTGGTGGCTGGCAGGGTAATGTACGAGTCTGAGGTAAAAAGGCGCACCGCCGAGTATGACCAGCTTTCCTTTTTTGATAAAAACGGGCAGTTCATCGCCGATACGGACAGTCCTCAAAAGGAGGAGCAGGCTGATGAGCGGGAGCGGGCCATTCAGGATGCTGTTTTAAAGATCAAAAACCGTTACGGTAAAAACGCCATTTTAAAAGGCACCAGCTATACCGAGGGTGCCACCGGCAGGGAGCGCAATTCCCAGATCGGAGGGCATAAAGCGTAGTGTGACAAGACAGTTTTGATTTTTACACTTTAATGTGGTAAAATGGCAGGGTTATGTAAAGGATCCTATAATAGAAACTCTCAGAAGGACAGTGTCATCCTGAGCGTGATGAAGCTTCTGTCATAGACAGAAGCTTGAAGAAGTCATCGGAGATGACTTCAACCTAGCGAAGGATCTTATAAGGAGGAGTTATATGCCATATTCAAAGATGACACCAAAGATCAGCGAGCTTTCCAAGCTTACCCAAAAGGCTTCCGAGATCGATCCCCAGATGTATGTGGACTTCGATGTCAAGAGAGGTCTTCGTGATGTCAATGGTAAGGGTGTGCTCGTAGGAGTTACAAATATATCAGAGATCAACTCCATGAAGGAGGTAAACGGCGAGAGAGTTCCCATCGACGGTGAGCTTTTTTACCGCGGGATAAATGTTCAGGATATTGTGAGAAAGCAGGCCTTTGAGAACCATTTCGGTTTCGAGGAGGTCAGCTACCTGCTTTTGTTTGGCAAACTTCCCAACCGGCAGGAGCTCAGTGAGTTCAACGACATCCTGGCAAAGTACCGCACCCTGCCCAAGAACTTTGTGCGTGATGTTCTGATGAAAAAGACATCCAAGGACATGATGAATGCGCTGGCCAGGAGTGTGCTGACACTTTACAGCTATGATGAAAATGCGGATGACACTTCGCCGGATAACGTGCTTCGTCAGTGCCTGCAGCTTATCGCCATGTTCCCGCTTTTATCCGTATACGGGTTCCAGGCATACAAGTATTATGTGAAGGGCCAGAGTCTGGTGATACATCAGCCAAAAAAGGATTATTCCACTGCAGAAAACATTCTCCATTGCCTGAGGGATGATTCCAGTTTTACGCCTCTGGAGGCCAAGCTTTTGGATGTGGCCCTGATACTTCATGCGGAGCACGGCGGTGGTAATAACTCCACATTTACCACGCATCTCGTATCATCTTCGGGTACGGATACCTACTCGGCCATAGCGGCTGCACTGGGATCACTTAAGGGCCCCCGTCACGGCGGCGCCAACATCAAGGTGATCCGCATGTTCTCCGATATGAAGGCTCAGGTCCATGACTGGACCAGCGAGAAGGAGGTTTCCGATTATCTGAGGGCGCTTTTGAGAAAAGAGGCCTTTGACAGAGCCGGACTCATCTATGGAATGGGGCATGCGGTATACTCACTTTCCGATCCCCGTGCCGTGATCTTCAAGGGCTTTGTGGAAAAGCTGGCCATCGAAAAGGGCAAGGACAAGGAGCTGGCGCTTTATAAAATGGTGGAGCGTCTGGCACCCCAGATCATTGCAGATGAGAGGAAGATCTATAAGGGCGTTTCGCCCAACGTGGACTTTTACAGCGGCTTTGTATATCAGATGCTGAATCTGCCCGAGGAGCTGTATACCCCCATTTTTGCCATTGCCCGTATCTCGGGCTGGGCAGCACACCGTATGGAGGAGGTCTGCTCACACAACAAGATCATGCGTCCCGCCTATGTCATGCGCGGACCGCACAGTGATTATATACCTATGGAGGAAAGACAATGAGCGAGAAAAAACTGATGCTCGGCAATGCTGCCGTGGCACGGGGACTGTATGAGGCGGGAGTCTGCTTCGTATCCAGCTATCCCGGCACACCCTCTACGGAGGTGACCGAGGAGGCTGCCAAATATGATGAGATCATCTGTGAGTGGGCGCCCAACGAAAAGGTGGCCATGGAAAGCGCCTTTGGCGCCTGCCTGGCGGGAAAGAGGAGCTTTTGCGGACAGAAGCACGTGGGACTTAACGTGGCTGCGGATCCCCTTTATACCATGAGTTATACCGGCGTAAATGCGGGCATGGTCATCGTGGTGGCGGACGATCCCGGCATGCATTCATCCCAGAACGAGCAGGATTCCAGACACCA
>JAILEN010000030.1 GCA_024687655.1 Lachnospiraceae bacterium
AAAATACAAATCAGTTTATATAGTGAGAGATCCTGAGTGGGTCATATGATCCACGTAGCCGGACATTTTTCTGTCCGGCGGTGGACATATGACCACGCAGGATCGACCGGAAAAGGAGAAGTATGAAAATTCTGGTTGTAGGCAGCGGCGGAAGAGAGCATGCCATTGTGACGGCAGCCGCCAAGAGCCCCAGGGTAACGGAGATAATCTGCGCACCCGGGAATGCAGGCATAGATTCCATGGAGGTGCCTGGTAAAAAGATAGGTACGGTAAAGATCGGCGCCATGGAATTCGACAAGCTGGTGGACTATGCGAAGGACAATGGGGTGGATCTCACCATCATCGGCATGGACGATCCCCTGGTGGGAGGCGTGGTAGACGCCTTTGAGGCAGCGGGCCTTCGGGTCTTCGGTCCCAGGAAAAACGCCGCCATTTTGGAGGGCAGCAAGTCCTTCTCCAAGGATCTGATGAAAAAGTACGGCATCCCCACTGCAGCATATGAGGTATTCACGGATGCCGGTGCCGCCTACGACTATCTGGAGAGTGCGAAGCTTCCCATAGTCCTGAAGGCTGACGGGCTGGCTTTGGGCAAGGGCGTTTTGATCTGCAATACATTGGACGAAGCCAGGGCCGGAGTCAAAACCATAATGGAGGACAAAAAGTTCGGAGACGCCGGCAGCACCCTGGTCATAGAGGAGTTTATGACAGGCCGTGAGGTGTCAGTGCTGTCCTTTACGGACGGCGAGACCATCCAGATCATGAGCTCGGCCCAGGATCACAAGAGAGCAGGAGACGGAGATACCGGACTCAACACCGGCGGCATGGGTACATTTTCACCCTCGCCCTTCTACACCGACGAGGTGGACGCTTTCTGCAGGGCCAATATATATCAAAAGACAGTGGACGCCATGAAGTCCGAGGGCAGACCCTTTAAGGGAGTCATTTTCTTCGGCCTGATGCTGACAGAGGATGGTCCCAGGGTGCTGGAGTACAACGCCAGATTCGGAGATCCTGAGGCACAGGTGGTGCTTCCCAGGATGAAAAATGATATCATAGAAGTGATGGAGGCTTGCGTGGACGGACGGCTGTCTGACCTGAAGCTGGAGTTCGAGGATAACGCGGCAGTGTGCGTGGTGCTGGCCAGCGACGGCTATCCCGTATCCTATGAAAAGGGCTATCCCATCACAGGCTTTGAGAAGTTTGACGGCAGGGAGTATTTCTGCTTCCATGCCGGCACTGCGAAAAACGACAAGGGCGAGATCGTCACAAACGGCGGCAGGGTTTTGGGCATCACAGCTCTGGGAGATGATCTGACTGAGGCCAGGAAAAAGGCATACGAAGCTACGGAATGGATCAGCTTTGATAACAAATACATGAGACACGATATAGGCAAGGCAATTGACGAGGCATAAAAGATTCTTCGGGAGGTTGAAGTCATCTCCGATGACTTCTTCAAGGTTCTGTCTCTGACAGAACCTTCCCCTCCCTCAGAATGACAAGATGTCATCCTGAACGAAGTGAATGATCTTTATTAAGGACTGGAGAGCAGATATGGCATTAGGTGACGACAGGAGGACTGTCACCATCAAAAACAATCACAGAGATCACCGTAAGGTGCTGAGACGGCGCACTCAGGTCAAGATCAGTCTGGTCTTGATCGCGGTTGCGCTGTTGCTCGTCGCAGGGATATACTTCCGCGTGGACCAGACGGTTCTGGGCATTATAGGCTCGGAGAGGACGGCGGAGTTTTTCGACGTCTTTAAGCAAAAGGGCGAGGCCCCCGCAGCTGAGCCTGATGTGGCTGAGGCTGCCCCCGAAGCAGAGGAGGAGCCTCAGGAGCCGGAGCCGGTGGTGGAGGAGAAAAAGAAGGATACCTCCGTCATCGTCACAGGAGATGTGGAGATCTCCACCTATGTACAGAGGAACTATGACGCATCCGGTGCGGAGGGAGTGGTATCACCTGAGCTTATGAAAAAGCTCAAGTCTGCGGATGTTTTGGAGATAAATAACGAGTTTGCATTTTCCACCAGAGGTACCCAGGCGCCTGATAAGCAGTTTACCTTTAGGGTGGATCCCAAATATGTGTCACTCCTTACGGAAATGGGAGTGGATGTGGCGGGCCTGGCCAACAACCATGTGCTGGACTACGGTAAGGAGGCCCTCAGCGACACTTTTTCCACATTGCGGGACGCCGGCATCCCCTATACCGGGGCAGGGGAGAGCATCGATGAGGCTTCTCAGCTTATAGTGGTGGAGCAAAACGGCATAAAGATAGGATTTCTGGCTGCCAGCCGGGTGATCCCCGTCACCTCCTGGGATGTGGCCAATTCCCAGCCGGGAGTGCTGACCTGCTACGATACCACCAGGCTTATTCAAAACATCAAAGAGGCGCGGGACAAGGTGGATTATCTTATAGTCTGCGTACACTGGGGCAAGGAGCATACCGATGTGCTGACGGACTATCAGCCCGGTAACGGACATGCGTATATCGATGCGGGAGCTGACGCGGTGATAGGGGCCCATCCCCATGTGCTCCAGGGTATAGAGTTTTATAATGGAAAGCCCATTTTCTACAGCCTCGGGAATTTCATTTTCAATGAAAATATTGATAGGACGGCTGCGGTAAAGCTGGTGATCGATCCGGATGGCAAGCTGAAAAAGATCAAACTGATACCGGCCTATGCCAGTGGCGCTACTACACGGCTGGCTGAGGGCGAGAAGGCGGCGGGGATCTTCAGCTATCTGGATTCCATTTCTAAAAATGCCACTGTCACGTCGGATGGGACGGTTAAGGAGAAGTAAAGATTCTTCCCCACGCTCAGAATGACAAGGGGTGGGCATGCCTTTTCCTAATGTCATCCTGAGGGCGGAGCCCGAAGGATCTTTTAAAAAAAGTTGTAAAGTATATCCCGGTATTTCCGATATATATAATGTGAGGGGAAAAGAACAGCCCTCATAAAAATATCGGACGGACCATGGATGGGTGCGAAAGCGACAGGTAAGGCTACCTGCACTTTTACATCCGTTTTTTATCGCAGTCGGGGCTTGTTCCCCGACTGTGATAAAGCCTCCGGCAGGATGCACACGGATTTGCAAAGGAAGACCGCTAAAGCGGTCGCAAATCCGGCGCCAAGTCCGCCGGGGGCGGACTTGAATAGTGCAAATCGTCATACCAGATGAAGTCTGGCGAACTTCTAACGCTACTACCGGGTATGATGATATGGACGCCGTACGTATTCAACCATAATTGTTGAGGTTACCCTCGATGAGTGCCGTGCAAGGATGCGCGGCACTTTGTCTTTGCTATGAATGAGTGCCGGGTTGTGGTATAATGGCAAAGATCCTTCAGGATGACACTGGGATCAGGAATACTAAACAGAAAACAAAGGTATATATTATGTCATTTGTACATCTTCACACCCACACACAGTACAGTCTTTTGGACGGCTCCAACAAGGTGGAAAACTATGTAAAAAAAGTAAAGGCCATGGGCATGAATGCCTGCGCCATCACCGACCACGGAGTCATGTACGGGGTAATAGATTTTTATAAGACCTGTGAAAAAGAGGGGATCCGTCCGGTCATAGGCTGCGAGGTATATGTGGCGCCGGAGTCCAGGTTTGACAGGGAAATGTCCAAAGGGGATGACAGGTATTATCACCTGATCCTTTTGGCTGAGAACAACACCGGATATGACAACCTCATGCACATCGTATCCATCGGTTTTATCGACGGTTTCTACTACAAGCCCAGAGTGGATTTTGAGGTGCTTGAAAAATACCACGAGGGCATCATCTGCCTGTCTGCCTGCCTGGCTGGAGAGGTGGCCAGAACCATAGTCCGGGGGGATTATGAGCTGGCCAAAGCCACTGCCATAAAATACAGGGACTGCTTTGGCGAGGGAAACTATTATCTGGAGATGCAGGATCACGGTTATGCGGATCAGCAGACGGTGAACTCCGCCCTTTTGCGTATGCATGAGGAGACGGGTATACCCCTGGTGGTCACCAACGACTGCCACTATACCGAGGATACCGATGCCGAGGCTCATGATGTGCTGCTGTGTCTGCAGACCGGCAAAAAGGTCCAGGATGAGGACCGCATGCGCTATACCGGCGGACAGTTTTACGTGAAGTCCGAGGAGGAGATGCGGGCCCTTTTTCCATATGCCAGGGAGGCTCTGGACAACACCCAGCTCATAGCCGACAGATGCAATGTAAAAATCGAGTTCGGCAATACCAAGCTGCCGCGCTTTGATGTGCCGGAGGGGTTCGATTCCTGGACATATCTGAACAAGCTCTGTGAAGAGGGACTTATCAGACGCTACGGTGACAGGGCGGATGAGATACGTCCCCAGCTTGACTACGAGCTCAATGTCATCAGGACCATGGGCTATGTGGACTATTTCCTCATAGTATGGGATTTTATAAATTATGCCAGACAGCATGATATTCCGGTGGGGCCGGGACGTGGCTCCGCTGCCGGTAGTCTGGTGAGCTACACCACGGGGATCACCGATATAGACCCCATCAAATACCAGCTTTTCTTCGAGCGCTTTTTGAACCCTGAGCGTGTATCCATGCCCGATATAGACGTGGACTTTGAGCCGGAGGGGAGGAACCGGGTCATCGAGTACGTGACGGAAAAGTATGGCGAGGACTGCGTGGCCCAGATAGTCACCTTTGGTACCATGAAGGCGAAAAACTCCATCCGGGACGCATGCCGCGTCATGGATATGCCCAGGATGCTGGGGGACAGGATCGCCAAGTCCATCCCCAACGAGCTGAACATCACCATCAGCGATGCACTGGAGAAAAACAGGGATCTAAGGAGCGAATATGACAGTGATCCCGAAGTGAAAAAGCTCATAGATACGGCACTGGGTCTGGAGGGGCTGCCCAGACAGATTGGAACCCATGCCGCCGGTGTGGTGATATCCCAAAAGCCTGTGATGGAGTATGTGCCCCTGGCCGTCTCCCCCAAGGGGCAGGTGGTCACCCAGTTCGTGATGACGGAGATCGAGCAGCTGGGTCTTTTGAAAATGGATTTTCTGGGGCTTACCAACCTCACCGTGATCCAGCAGGCCAGCCGGATGGCTGAAAAGAACTATGGCGTAAAGATCGATTTTAACAATATGGAATATAACGATCCCAAGGTTTTTGCCCTGATATCCGCAGGCAGGACCGAGGGCGTCTTCCAGCTGGAGAGCGCAGGCATGACATCCTTTATGATGGATCTAAAGCCCGAGAGCCTGGAGGACATCATAGCAGGCATATCCCTGTATCGTCCGGGGCCCATGGACTTTATCCCCAATTATCTCGCAGGGAAAAAGGACAGGGATTCCATCACCTATCTGTGTCCTCAGCTGGAGCCGATCCTCAAGCCCACCTATGGCTGCATCGTCTATCAGGAGCAGGTCATGCAGATAGTACGTGATCTGGCAGGCTTTACCATGGGGCGTTCCGATGAGGTGCGCCGCGCCATGTCCAAAAAGAAGACCTCTGTCATGGAGGCGGAGCGTCAGGTCTTTGTATATGGTGACGAGGCAGCAGGCGTCCCCGGCTGTATCAAAAACGGTATCAGTGAAGCGGTCGCCAATCAGATATATGACTTGATGATCGATTTCGCAAAGTACGCTTTCAACAAGGCACACGCTGCCTGCTACGCGGTGGTGGGATATCAGACCGCATATCTGAAGGCCTATTATCCCAAGGAATTCATGGCGGCGCTCATGGACAGTGCCGGAGACTCCTCCAAGATAGCCCAGTATATCCAGTGTTGCAGGAAGATGGATATCAGACTTTTACCTCCCGATATCAACAGGGGCTACGGCCGCTTTTCCGTGGAGGAGGAGGGCATCCGCTTTGGTATGTACGCCATAAAAAGTGTGGGTGACGCAGTTATCGACAACATCGTATCTGAAAGACAGGCGCATGGCAGCTATACTTCCCTGGAGGACTTTTTGCGACGCACCGCGGGACGTGAGGTCAACAAGCGGGCGGTGGAGAACCTGATAAAGGCAGGAGCCCTTGACAGTATTCCCGGCAACCGCAGGCAGAAGGTTTTGATCTTCCCCGAGCTTTTGGACACCATAGTGGATGAGAAAAAGCACACCACTGCCGGACAGATGTCCCTTTTTGACATGATAGGAGAGGAGGATAAAAAGTCCTTTGAGATAGAGATGCCCCGGGTGGATGAGTATGACAAACAGGAGGCCCTGGCCTTTGAAAAAGAGGTTATGGGAATCTATGTCAGTGGTCATCCCCTGGAGGATTATGAGAAGCTGATGGAAGAAAATGTCACTGCCAGGTCCACTGATTTCATGATCGACCCCGAGGATGATAATTCAGAGGCGGTTTTGGGTGACGATGAAAAAGTGGTGGCTGGTGGCATGATCACCTCCGTCAAGACCCACTATACCAGAAAAAATGATGCCATGTCTTTTGTTACCATAGAAGATGTGTACGGCAGTATAGAGGTCATAGTTTTTCCCCGGATATTTGACAGGTGCAGGCAGTATCTGGTGGAGGATGAAAAGGTATTTATAAAGGGCCGCACCAGTGTGGAGGAGGAAAAGGACGTCAAGATCCTGGCTGAGGATATCATCCCCTTTGACATGGTCCCCAGTGAGGTGTGGATACAGTTTGAGGATCTGGAGGATTACAGGAGTAAGGAAGAGGGGCTTTACAATAGGCTTACCGAAAGCTCCGGCAGGGATAAGGTGGTGGTGTTTTTGAAGAACACCAGGCAGATAAAAAGGCTGGATAAGAAGTGGAATATTAACGCTGACGGGGAATTTTTGGCATCCCTTCGGGCTGTGTATGGAGAGGGCAATGTAAAAACCGTAGCAGGGAAGGTATAAGATCCTTCGCTGGGCTCAGGATGACAAATGGAAGATATCCTGTGATCAGTGAATATCCTTCGCTGGGCTCAGGATGACAAATAGAAGACATCCGGTGATCAGCGGGGTAATATCCTTCGCTGGGCTCAGGATGAAAGGCAAAGATCCGCCCGCTGTCATCCTGAGGGCGTAGCCCGAAGGATCTTTGACGATTTTTCTTGAAATAAATATGAAAAGATATTAAAATACTAGGTGGTTTATAGTTTGGAGGATAATAAAATGTCAAATGAGATAAAGACTATCGGAGTACTTACCAGCGGTGGCGATGCGCCGGGTATGAATGCGGCTATCCGTGCCGTGGTACGTGAAGCCATCTGCAAGGGTAAAAAGGTTAAGGGTATCAAGCGCGGATATGCGGGACTTCTCCAGGAGGAGATCATCGACATGGATGCCCACAGCGTATCGGACATCATATCACGTGGCGGTACCATTTTACAGACAGCCCGCTGCTATGAGTTCGTAGAGCCGGAGTACCAGAAGGAGGCGGCTGATATCTGCCGCAAGCATGGTATCGACGGACTGGTTGTCATCGGCGGGGACGGTTCCTTTAAGGGAGCTCAAAAGCTGGCCGCCAACGGCATCAACACCATCGGACTTCCCGGCACCATCGATCTGGATATAGCATGTACGGAGTACACCATCGGTTTTGATACTGCAGTCAACACAGCCATGGATGCCATCGACAAGGTCAGGGATACATCCACATCCCACGAGCGCTGCTCCATCATTGAGGTTATGGGACGTGGAGCAGGATACATAGCACTCTGGTGCGGTATCGCCAACGGAGCAGAGGATGTACTTTTACCTGAGAGATATGATTATGACGAGCAGAAGCTGGTTAACCACATCATAGAGGGACGTAAAAAGGGCAAGCAGCACCATATCATCATCAACGCAGAGGGCATCGGACATTCACTTTCCATGGCCAAGCGTATCGAGGCTGCTACCGGCATAGAGACCAGGGCCACCATTTTGGGACACATGCAGCGAGGCGGCTCCCCTACCTGTAAGGACAGGGTGTATGCCTCCACCATGGGTGCACTGGCAGTGGATCTCCTCTGTGAGGGCAAGACCAACCGCGTAGTGGGATATGACCATGGTGAGTTCATAGACTTTGACATTGATGAAGCGCTGGCTATGAATAAGGATGTTAATGAGTATCAGGTTAGGATATGTAAGGATCTGGGTAATTCATGATCATAGAGAGCAGCTCGAATGCCAGGATTAAGAACATTTCTGCACTGATGAAAAAAAGCCGGTTACGCAAGGAGACCGGCTTTTTTATCGCAGAGGGTCCCCGTATGGTCTTTGAGACTCCGGGGGAGCTTTTGCAGGAGATATATGTTTCGGAGAGCTTTGTCACGGATGAGAGGTGGATCTCATTTTGCGACAGCATGGGTCTGCGGGAGGATGAGCCCGGCAAAGCGGAGCTTTTTCGTGTGACGGATCAGGTGATGAGATCCGTCAGCGACACGGTGACTCCCCAGGGAGTGCTGGCGGTTGTGAGACAGCCCCACTATGAGCCGGAGGAACTTTTGGGTGATGGGACGCCTTATCTTTTGGTTTTGGAGAGGCTCCAGGATCCCGGCAACATGGGTACCATACTTCGTACCGCCGAGGGGGCGGGTGTATCCGGTATCATCATGTCATCTGACTCGGTGGACATTTTTTCACCCAAGGTGGTTCGGGCCACCATGGGCAGTCTGTACCGGGTACCGTTTTTGGTATCTGATGACCTGATCCGTGACATATCGCATCTCAGGTCACGGGGCATCAGGTTTTACGCCACCCATCCTCTGAGTGAAAAAAGGTATTTTGAAGAGGACTACACCAGGGCCACCGGCTTTGCCATCGGCAATGAGGGCAGCGGACTGTCCCATGAGCTTTCGGATATCTGCGATGAGCGGATCACCATCCCCATGGAGGGGCAGGTGGAGTCATTGAACGCCGCCATGGCTACAGGGATTCTTTTATACGAAGGACTACGTCAGAGAAAAGATCCTTCGCAAGGTTGAAGTCATCTCCGATGACTTCTTCAAGGTTCTGTCTCTGACAGAACCATCCCCTGGTTGAAGTCATCTCCGATGGCTTCTTCAGGCTTCTGTCTATGACAGAAGCTTCACCACGCTCAGGATGACAAGTGATTTCTGTGTCATTCTGAGGAGCATAGCGACGAAGAATCTTTATTTAAGGAGAACTATGGATCAGGTTGAATTTATCAAACAATGCGAGGGAGAGGGCATCGACACCTGGAACTCCATCATGCTTTTATACAGGGCTGCTATCAGAGAACTGGACACCAAGATCCAGATCCTGAACGAGGAGTTCAAGCAGACCCACCAGTACAATCCCATAGAGTATGTAAAGTCCAGAGTCAAAAGCCCCGAGAGCATAGTCAAAAAACTGGAGCGCTATGGTTACGAGGACAGCATCGAGAACATGGTGACCTACTGTAACGACATAGCAGGCATGAGGATAGTCTGCTCCTTTACCTCCGACATATATCGCATGGCGGACATGATCGGCAGACAAAATGACATCACCGTTATCTCCATCAAGGACTATCTGAGGAATCCCAAGGACAGCGGCTACAAGAGCTACCACATGCTGGTGACCCTGCCCATCTTTTTATCCGACAAGGTGGTGGACACCAAGGTAGAGATCCAGATACGTACCATAGCCATGGACTTCTGGGCATCCCTGGAGCACAAGATCTACTACAAGTTCGAGGGTAATGCTCCGGATTACATCAGCAAGGATCTGCGTGAGTGCTCCGGTATCGTATCCATGCTGGACGCCAAAATGCTGTCATTGAACGAGGCAGTCATGGAGGCCAAGGCAGAGGAGATCAGATGATAGAACTCAGGGCTTACTGCAAGATCAATCTGGGACTGGACGTCACCGGCAGACGGGATGACGGCTATCATCTGGTGAGGATGATCATGCAGTCTGTTGGCATATATGATGTGGTCTGTCTGGAAAAGCGGGTTGATGACAGGATCGCTTTTACCTGTACAGACAAGTCACTTTCGGGTGATGACAATCTCTGTGTGAAGGCGGCGAGACTTCTGCGTGAGGCCGCAGGGATCGATGCAGGGGTAGATATACATCTCATTAAAAACAACCCCGTGGCAGCAGGCATGGCAGGTGGCAGTACCGATGCGGCGGCTGTGCTTCGGGGGATGGATGAGCTCTTTGGACTGGGGCTGGATAGGCAGCAGCTTATCGATATCGGCGTCAGGGTCGGGGCTGACGTGCCCTTTTGTATAGACGGAGGGACCGCTCTGTGCGAGGGCATTGGAGAGGTGCTGACTCCCATAAAGATGGGAGAGCCGAGGCCAACCCTTTTGATCGCAAAGCCGGATGTGGCGGTGTCCACGGCCGGTATATATACGAGACTGGATGCCATAGGGGAGTTTGGACATCCGGATATAGATGGTCTGCAGGCGGCCATAGAGGCCGGAGACTGGAGAGGCGCCGGGCAGAGGCTGGGGAACGTACTGGAGCTGGTGACCACCGCCGATGTGCCGCAGATTCATGAGATCAAGTACATGATGCTTGAGGGTGGCGCCTACGGTGCGCTGATGACGGGAAGTGGCCCTACGGTTTTCGGACTTTTTGAAAATGAGGATGCAGCGGAGGCCTGCCGGCAGAGCATAGATGAGCGGGGGCTCTGTTCGTTTTTGCAGACTACGGAGATGATCGTGTGAACGGACCATTCAAAGGAGTGGGATCCGCAGCTGCACTCAGGATGACAAGGGGGATAATATATGGGGAAGGATTTTTCACTGGATGCTGATTCATATCTGCCCCTCAGGGATGAGGTTTTTTTCACATTAAGGGATCTCATATTAAAGGGTGAGCTGTCACCGGGAGACCGGCTGATGGAGATCCATCTGGCGGAGAAGCTGGGTGTCAGCCGTACTCCTGTGCGTGAGGCCATCAGGCTTTTGGAAAAGGAGGGTCTGGCCATCACCATTCCGCGCCGTGGAGCACAGGTTGCCAGGATGACGGAAAAGGATCTGTCAGACGTTTTGGAGGTCCGGGAGGCACTGGACGGGCTGGCTGCGGAAAAGGCCTGCAATATTATAAATGATGAGATCCTGGGGAGGCTGTCCGCGTCCATGGATGAGTTCAAAAAGGCAATCAAGTCGGATGATCCCAAGGTCATAGTGGAGGCAGACGAGGCCTTTCACCGCATCATATATGAGGCTGCCGACAACCCCAGGCTTTTATCCATTGTGGACAATCTCAAGGAGCAGATGTACCGCTTCAGGTTTGAGTATGTCAGGGAGGAGAAAAACTACGACACCCTGATCAATGAGCATTTTTCCATTATCGACGGGCTCAGGAAAAAGGATGTGGTTTTTGTAAAAAAGATGATGCATACCCATCTCCAGAATCAGATCGAAGCCGTGAGGCGGATAATCAAAAACTATGATAGATAGCAGAGATGTAACTCTTAACATGCATTCCGTCCAGACCATGGGCAAGCACAGGGATGAGCAAAAGAGGCAGTGCCGCGGGAAGTGGTTTCTGCGGGACGGGATCAATGTGGTAAAGTACAGGGATGAGGATTCCGGCACCATAGATACCATGGAGCTATACACGCGGAGGGTCAGGCTGCGGCGCAGCGGGGCCATCAATGCGGAGATGGAATTTACGGCCGGAGGATCCAGCCTTTTTGATATGGCCACGGAGCTGGGGACCTTTGATTTTCTGGTCCGGACCACGAGAGTGGCTGTGGGGATATTTGAGGATCATCTGAGCGTGGCTCTGGCTTATGATCTGTATGCGGACGGGGCGCTGGTCAGTCATAATCATGTGGATTATGAGGTGGTGCTCTGTGAGGAATAGGACAATGAAAAAAGCACTTCCCGTTTTGATCATTTTATTTCTGATATTCGGATCAGGTCTATACCTCTTTGGGATCAGGCCTGTCTTTTCCTATGTTCCCGAGGAATATCATGAGACTGACGCGTCTCTTTCCAATCCCTACGAAGGGATGTACAGGATATATACATGCAAGCTCTCTGACGAGAACCCCTTTTCCACAAAGGAGATAGCTTCGGAATTATCCCAGGATCCTTACAGACTCTCGCTTTTAGAGGTCAACCTGAGCGAATACAGTGAAGGTGATATTTCCGAAAAGGCGCTGTCGCAGTTCAATGATGTGCTTTCGGTTTTTGATGCCGGCAGGCATGATCTGATACTTCGATTGCTCTACGATCAGGAGGGGGATGCCAAACATGTGGAGCCCAAAAAGGTGGAGATCGTGAGGGATCATATTCTGGCTCTCACACCCATCATCAACCATCATGCCGGTTGCATTTTTACTCTTCAGGGTGTCCTCATCGGAGACTATGGGGAGATGCACAATTCACGTCTGATTTCCGATGACAATCTCACCATGCTCACTGACCTTATGTATTCCCATACCGATAACAGTATATATCTGGCGGTGCGCACCCCTGCCTATTGGAGGCTCATCACAAAGTCTGATGATCCTGCTACGGATCACGGACTGACTGCACGACTGGGGCTTTACAATGACGGACTTTTCGGATCAGAGGATGATATGGGTACCTATGTACTCCGTCCCCGGGACAATGAGTACAATTTCCAGAGCATACTCTGCAATCATGTACCCAACGGTGGAGAGGTGGTAGTGGAAAATGATCTCAATGATTATGAGAATGCCAGACTGGAGCTTAGAAAGCTTCATATCACATATCTGAACAGTGAATATGATCCCATGGTTTTAAATAAATGGAAGAGATTTACTGAACTGACTGATCCTGTGTGGCGTGGTCACAGCGGATATGAATATATAGAAAACCATCTGGGATATCGTTATTATTTGTCCTATTCCGGAGCAGTGGTGGACAATTCTCTTTTTTCCACTGAGATGTCCTTTAGGATCACTCTTAAAAACAGGGGCTTTGCTCCTGCATACAGACCCTTCAAGGGGTATCTGCGTCTCCATCCCACCGGCAGGAAGGCTGGGGATGATATAATCCTGGATGTGCCCACTGATTTTTCCACGCTTTTATCTGAAGAGACCAGGTCCGTGGATATTCCGGCTGTGGGAGTGGACTTTGAGAACAGCGACTATGAGGTGTGGTTCTACATCGTCGATGAGACTTCCGGAGAGAGGATACTGACGGCAAATGATAATGTGGTCAACAGCGAGCTGAAGCTGGGGACCATCAGTTGTCGGTCACTATTAAAAAAATAAGATTCTTCGCTTCGCTCAGAATGACATTTATGTATAAGAGATGATCCATAATAAATATGCCCACGTAGGCGAGCCGTTTGACGGTCGCCGGTGGGCTTTTTATTATGGATCATCGAATGGAAAGAATATTATTTACTTGTCACGGTACCAGCATTTTCATAGACATATTCCACTGCTGAGTGGCAGCGCTCGATGTAGGTGTCATAGGTGCCGTTGGGATCGGGATCCAGATCCTCGGTATCGGCGATGGCAGCAAAGACCATCTCGGAGTCCATGCCGGAGCGTATCTGCTGACGCAGCTCATCCTTGAACTCATCCAGGGAGATGCCCAGATTTTCCTTAACATATTTTTCCACGTCCCCGTCGGAGGTATAGCTCTTATAGGACTCCAGGTAGTAGGCCAGCCTGTCCTCGATGACCTTCTCCGGGTAGTCCTTTATGGTGCAGTTTTTTACGATCTTTTCGATGAGAGCATCCTTTACCGCATCCTCTTTGCCGGAGCTGATCTCCTCCTCAAAGCGCTCCCTCTCAGAGGTCAGATATGCATCCACTGAGTCCGCGCCCAGATTCTCCTTTACATAATCATCTGTCAGGGCATCGTAGGTCATGCCGGGCTTGCAGATATAGTTGATGGTAAATCGAAAGACCACCGCTGCCCCTGCCAGGTCTGCGTTGCCGTAGTCATCCGGGAACTTGACGTCGCAGTCGATGGTGTCACCAACCTTGGCTCCGGGAAGTCCGGAGGTAAAGCCGTCTATGTATCCGCCGCCGTCAACAGAGCAGTTGCCCGCCACATCTATGGTCTGGTCCTGAGCGGTGCCGCCATCAAAGGCAACCCCATCCCTCAGTCCCATATAGTCAAGGTTTACGATGGAGTCCTCCTTTACCTCAGTGGCGTCGGGATCCTCTTCGTATCCGCTGGAGGCAGCCAGTTCCTTATTTACATAGGCCAAAAAGGCGTCCTCATCTGTGGAGTATTCTCCGGAGATCTCCACGTCCACGCCCTTGTATTCTCCCAGGGTCACATAGTCCAGGGGATTATAATCGCAGGCCAGCTCCTCTGTGGAAGATGAGGTCTCAGTAGAGGCGGTGCTTTCCTCACTTTTTGTCTCTGAAGCTTCCTTTCCGCCACATCCTGTTACTGTTATCATCATTGCAGCCGCCATAATGGCTGCCAGAACTCTTTTTTTCATTTGATCTTCCTTTCTGTAGTCCGCATTTCCCGACATTTTATCACATCAGGGCCATAAAATAAAGATTTACCGAATCATGAAATCAATAAATAAAGTTTCATTGCAATTTACTTGACAAAATGGTAAAATACTGCCCGCAAGTTTTTTTATCGGAGGTTTAACGATGCTGTTATTAAAGATACCCACTTTCACGCTGGTGTTGATCATACTCACGGCTATCGTGGTGGCACTCACCATTGTGTTTTATTTCCTGGGCAAGAGGGCAGAAAAGAAAAGGGCGGAGCAGGACGAGCAGGTCAAGGCCATGGCCCAGACGGTGTCCATGCTGGTCATCGACAAAAAGAGGATGAAGATCACGGAGGCAGGGCTTCCTGAGGCTATCGTCAATTCCATGCCCTGGTATGCAAAGGGCTCCAAGATGCCCATAGTAAAGGCCAAGGTGGGACCCAAGGTGATGACATTTATCTGCGATTATGAGATATTTGATCAGGTGCCGGTTAAAAAGGAAGTAAAGGCCACAGTCAGCGGACTCTATATCACCGGAGTAAAGGGACTCCACGGCAAGAACACAACAGATCAGACCACTCAGAAAAAGGGTCTGCGCGCCTGGTTCCAAAAGCAGGCCAAGAAGCTGAATCAGGCATAATGCATTATTGACCATAGAGGATATTTATGGTACAATGGCACGGATTTTTATGAAATAAGAATCTTTAATAGGAGGGACAGCTATGAAGCACATTAAGACACTTAAGACAAAGAAGCTCAACAACACAGTTAAGACAGGCGGATGCGGCGAGTGCCAGACATCATGCCAGTCAGCATGCAAGACTTCCTGCACAGTAGGAAATCAGAAGTGCGAGCAGAGTAAGTAATCTATCAGGGGTTTTTAATACTACATTATAATATGAAAACCGGGGGACCGGAGGGCGATTTTTGCCTCCGGTCGTCTTGATGTAAAAAGAAAGGAGCCGTTTTGGTTCACTGCTATAAAAACAATGGCTACAATATTGTGCTGGATGTGGACAGCGGCGCCATTCATGTGGTTGATGATATATCCTACGATATGATAGGTCTTTTCGAGGGGAGAGAAAGGGACGACATTTTTACCGAAATGAAGTCCATCCATCCCTCAATTTCCGAAGAGGAGCTTATCGAAGTATATGAGGAAATCGCCGGGTTGGTTGAGTCAGGCGATCTTTTCTCGCGTGATGAGTACAAGGACCGGGTCATCGATTATACAAAGCGACCCACGGTGGTAAAGGCACTCTGCCTGCATATCGCCCATGACTGCAATCTTTCCTGCAAGTACTGCTTTGCCGAGGAGGGACTGTATCACGGCAAAAAGGCGGAGCTCATGCCCTTTGAAGTAGGCCGGCAGGCACTGGACTTTCTGGTGAGTGCATCCGGCAGCCGCCACAATCTGGAGGTGGATTTCTTCGGAGGCGAACCTCTTTTAAACTGGCAGGTGGTAAAGGATCTGGTGGCCTACGGCAGATCCATCGAGGCGGAGCATGACAAGCATTTCAGGTTTACGCTGACCACCAACGGAGTGCTTTTAAACGATGAGGTGATGGAGTTTGTCAACCGTGAGATGGACAACGTAGTGCTTTCCATCGACGGCAGAAAAGACATCCATGATATGATGAGACCCTTACAGCGCGGGGACGGCAGCTATGATATCATCGTTCCCAAGTTTCAAAAGCTGGCAGAGTCGAGAAACCAGGACAGATATTATGTCCGCGGTACCTACACCAGAAACAATCTGGACTTTTCCCAGGATGTGCTGCACCTGGCCGATCTGGGCTTTAAGCAGATCTCAGTGGAGCCGGTGGTGGCTCCGGAGGACGAGCAGTACGCACTTCGGATGGAGGACGTGCCCCGGCTTTGCGAGGAATACGACAAGCTGGCAGCCGAGATGGTAAAAAGGCACGGCACGGATAAGGAGTTTAACTTTTTCCATTTTATGATAGATCTGGAGGGAGGCCCCTGTGTGTACAAGAGGCTTTCCGGTTGCGGCAGCGGTACCGAGTACCTGTCCGTGACACCATCTGGTGAGCTCTTCCCCTGCCATCAGTTTGCGGGACATGAAGAGATGAAGATGGGAGATATCTGGCAGGGCATCACCAACACCGAGTTGCAGACTCAGTTCAAGGGCTGCAATGTGTATTCGAAAAAGAGCTGTAACGACTGCTTCGCAAAGTATTACTGCAGCGGCGGATGCGCAGCCAATTCCTACCATTTTGACGGAGATATCCGGGGCAACTACGATGTGGGATGCGAGCTGCAAAAGAAGCGGGTCGAATGCGCCATCATGATAAAAGCTGCTACGGCAGAGGAATAGGTAATCACACGGGAGACCGTGTCATTATATAGAAACAATTCAAATAGCAAGGAGAGACAAAGAAAATGAAGCGAATGAAGAAGTGGCAGGGAATAGTCAGCCTGATCGTCATCATTGCGATAATCGCAGGTCTGGGCTTTTACGCCACAACAATTGTCAAAGGAACAAATGAGCAAAATGATGACAGCCTGAAGCTGGGTCTGGATCTGGCAGGCGGTGTGTCCATCACTTATCAGGCAGTAGGCAACTATACTGACGAGGAGATGGAGGACACGGTTTACAAGCTCCAGCAGCGTGTAGATTCGGAGCTGGGCGAGAACTCCTCCACAGAGGGTACTGTTTACCGTGTAGGTAACGACCGTATCGCAGTTGAGGTTCCCGGTGTCAAGGATGCCAACGAGCTTTTGGAGCAGCTGGGTTCACCCGGTGATCTGTATTTCATCCGTCACCTCAACGACAACGGTGATGAGAACTACAGCTGGGGCAATTCAGGCTACGAGCTCAACTACAGCATAGAGGAGCTGCAGGCAAGCGGTGATGTGGTACTCGAGGGTACTGACGTTTCATCAGCAGTGGCTACCTACGAAAAGGATCAGACCACTAATGCTCAGAAGCCCATCGTACAGCTGTCACTTAACAGCTCAGGTACCGAGGCTTTTGCGGAGGCTACCAGGGCTGCATTTAACAACAACGAGGACACCATTGCCATTTATTATGACGGACAGTTTGTCAGTGTCCCTTCTGTTTCTGCAGAGATCACAAATGGTGAGGCTATCATAAACGGTATGGAGGACTATGAGGCAGCTCAGTCCCTGGCCAGCTTCATCCGCATCGGTGGACTGCATGTACAGTTAGAGGAGCTGGAGTCAAGAGTAGTAGGTGCTACACTTGGATCGGACGCTTTGTCTACAGCATTTTTGGCAGCAGTCATCGGTCTTCTCATCGTGATGGTATTCATGATCGTGATGTACAGACTTCCCGGTCTGGCAGCAGCCATCGCACTTGCGATCTACTCGGTGATCATGGTCGCCATCCTCTATCTGTATGATATCGCTCTTTCACTTTCAGGTATTGCCGGTATCATCCTTTCCATCGGTATGGCGGTGGATGCCAACGTCATCATCTTCGCCCGTATCAGGGAGGAGATCGCAACCGGAAAGAGCGTTGCTGAATCAATTGAATCAGGTTTCAAAAAAGCTTTGTCTGCTATTTTAGATGGTAATATAACAACACTTATCGCAGCAGCTGTCCTTGGCGGACTGGGAAGCGGTATGGTAAAGGGCTTTGCTACCACGCTGGCCATCGGTGTAATTTTATCCATGTTCACCGCACTGGTTATCACACGCTGGATCATGAGGAGCCTTTATGCAGTAGGTCTTACTGACGAGAAGTTCTATGGCCGTGCAAAGAAGGTTAACGTTATTAACTTCATGGGCAAGAAAAAGGTATTCTTTGCGGCATCTCTTCTTGTGATCTGTGTGGGCCTTGTTTCCATCGGTGCTCACAGCGCCAGCGGCTACGGCCTCAACTACAGCCTTGAGTTTTTGGGTGGTACATCCACAACAGTTAATTTTGAAAAGGAGTACTCACTGGCTGAGATCGACAGCGACATCGTACCCCTGGTATCCCAGATCACCGGAGACAATGATATCCAGGCATCCAAGGTGGATGATGGTACAGGCATCATTTTCAAGACCCGTTCACTTGCCCTGGAGGAGCGTGAAGCACTCAACGCAATGTTCAATGAGAAATTCGGCGTGACCGAGGACAAGATCTCATCCGAGAACATCACGGCTACCATCGGTGGCGAGATGCGCAGACAGTCCATCATCGCAGTTATCGTGGCTGCCATCCTGATGCTCTTATACATTTGGTTCAGATTCAAGGATCTCAGATTTGCATCATCCGCCATCATCGCACTGATCCACGACGTACTGGTGGTGCTGGCACTTTACGCAGTAGCACGTATCTCCGTAGGTTCCGCCTTCGTGGCTTGTATGCTTACGGTTATCGGATACTCGGTCAACGATACCATCGTCATCTTTGACCGTATCCGTGAGAATATGCACGGCATGCTCAAGAGGGATGAAGAGGCATATGCACAGATGGCAAACGAGAGTATCACACAGACACTTTCCAGATCCATCTCCACATCCATCACCACTGCGGTCATGGTACTCATGCTTCTGATCCTGGGTGTGTCCACCATCCGTGAGTTCGCACTTCCTCTGCTGGTAGGTGTGATCTGCGGTACATATTCATCCATCTGCATCGCTACAGAGCTGTGGTATGTGATGAAGGTTAAGATCGGAGCAAGAAAAAAATAAGAGAAGTCAAGAAAAGAGGTTAATATGTATAGTATAGACGATATCAGAAATGTTGACCCCGAGATCGCTGACGTGATCTGTGATGAGTTCGCCAGACAGTCAGACCACATTGAACTTATAGCTTCCGAGAACTGGGTGAGCCCCGCTGTCATGTCAGCCATGGGATCTGTTCTTACCAACAAGTATGCCGAGGGTTATCCCGGCAAGCGTTACTATGGCGGCTGTGAAGTAGTGGACGTGGCAGAGCAGCTTGCCATCGACCGTGCAAAGGAGCTTTTTGGCGCAGAGTATGCCAATGTTCAGCCCCACTCAGGAGCACAGGCCAATATGGCGGTGCAGTTTGCAGTATGTGAGCCCGGTGATACCATAATGGGTATGAGCCTGGATCACGGCGGACATCTGACCCACGGCAGCCCCGTGAATTTCTCCGGAAAGTATTTCAAGATCGTACCCTACGGGGTAAATGACGACGGCTTTATAGATTATGACAATGTGATGAATCTGGCCAAGGAAAACAAGCCCAGACTCATCATCGCAGGCGCATCTGCATACGCCAGAAAGCTGGACTTCAAGAAGTTCAGGGAGATAGCTGACGAGGTGGGTGCAGTACTCATGGTGGACATGGCTCATATCGCAGGCCTGGTGGCAGGCGGACAGCATGAGTCACCCGTTCCCTATGCTGATATCGTTACAACTACCACACATAAGACACTTAGAGGCCCCCGTGGCGGACTGGTGCTTGCCACAGCCGAGGCCAATGAAAAGTTCAATTTCAACAAGGCTATGTTCCCCGGTATCCAGGGCGGCCCTCTGATGCATGTCATCGCTGCCAAGGCAGTTTGCTTCAAGGAGGCGCTGCAGCCTGAGTTCAAGGATTATGCAAAGAACATAGTCGACAATGCACAGGCTCTGGCAAAGGGACTTATGGACCGCGGTATCAGTCTTGTATCCGGCGGTACCGACAATCATCTGATGCTTGTGAACCTGGTTCCCAAGGAGCTCACCGGTAAAGAGGTTGAAAAGCTTTTGGACCGCGCTCACATTACAGCCAACAAGAACACCGTGCCCAACGATCCCAAGTCGCCCTTCGTGACCAGCGGCATCCGTCTCGGTACACCCGCCTCCACATCACGTGGACTCGTTGCGGCTGATTTCGACAGGGTCGCTGAAGCGATTGCAATAGTTATTGATGAGGGAGAAAACGGAATAGAAAAAGCAAGAGCTATTATAGGTGAACTTGTAAATAAATATCCCTTAAGCGGAGAGTTTTAAGATCCTTCGCTTTCGCTTAGGATGACAATACTCATATGTCATTCTGAGCGTGGTGAAGTTTCTGCCAGAGGCAGAAACCCGAAGAAGTCATCGGAGATGACTTCAACTTAGCGAAGAATCTTTTATAGGAGAATGGTATGATCGACATAAAGTTTTTAAGAGAAAACCCTGATGCGGTAAAGGAAAACATCAAAAAAAAATTCCAGGACAAAAAGCTTCCCCTGGTGGACGAGGTCATCGAGCTTGATAAGGAGGTTCGTGCCGTACAGCAGGAGGGTGACGATCTGAGAAATCAGAAGAACGTCCTGTCCAAGCAGATCGGCGGCCTGATGAAGGAAGGCAAAAAAGACGAGGCCGAGAAGGTAAAGGCAGAGGTTGCTGCCAATGCAGAGCGTCTGGCAGAACTGGAAAAGAAGCAGGCCGAGCTTGCCGAGGAGATCAAAAAGAGGATGATGGTGATCCCCAATATCATCGATCCCTCAGTACCCATCGGTGAGGACGACAGCAAGAACGTGGAGATCGAGAAGTTCGGTGAGCCCGTGGTTCCCGATTTCGAGATCCCATATCATACAGATATCATGGAGCGCTTCAACGGCATCGATCTGGATGCTGCAGGTAAGGTGGCAGGCAACGGCTTTTACTATCTCATGGGTGATATCGCAAGACTTCATTCATCTGTTATCGCCTATGCCAGGGACTTTATGATCAACCGCGGTTTTACATATTGTGTACCGCCCTTTATGATCCGCTCCAACGTGGTGACGGGAGTTATGAGCTTTGAGGAGATGGACGCCATGATGTACAAGATCGAGGGAGAGGATCTCTACCTCATCGGCACATCCGAGCACTCCATGATCGGTAAGTTCATCGACACCATCAATGACGAGGAGTCACTTCCCTACACCATGACCAGCTATTCGCCCTGCTTCAGAAAGGAAAAGGGTGCTCACGGTATAGAGGAGCGCGGAGTTTATCGTATACATCAGTTTGAAAAGCAGGAGATGATCGTGGTATGTAAGCCCGAGGAGTCACCCATGTGGTATGACAAGCTCTGGCAGAACACCGTGGATCTCTTCCGCAGTCTGGATATACCTGTTCGTACGCTGGAGTGCTGCTCCGGTGACCTGGCTGATCTCAAGGTCAAGTCCTGTGACGTGGAGGCCTGGAGTCCCCGTCAGAAGAAGTACTTTGAGGTGGGTAGCTGCTCGAATCTGGGTGACGCCCAGGCCCGCAGACTCGGTATCAGAGTCCGCAGCGGCAAGGACAAGTATTTTGCCCACACTCTCAACAACACGGTGGTGGCACCGCCCAGAATGCTTATCGCATTTTTGGAGAACAATCTTCAGGCGGACGGCAGCGTGAAGATCCCCGAGGTTTTGAGACCCTACATGGGAGGGACAGAGGTGCTCGTACCCGTAAAATAATTATATGCAGTTGACTGCGCCGGGTGACTTTGCCCGGCGCATTTCAAGTATTTGGAGGTTTTATGTACATACAGCTTGAGGGACAGATATTATATTACGAGAGGCATGGAGAGGGTGATAATAATGTGATCCTTTTGCATGGCAACGGTGAGGACCACAGCATCTTTGACGAGCTCATCGCAGCCTTCGGTGAGGGAGTCAACATCTATGCCATAGACTCCAGGGGGCAGGGGCTTTCTGCCACTCCCCATGAATATCATTATGAGGATATGGCCACGGATCTTTTGAACTTCATCGACGCCTTAAAGATAGAGAGCCCCACTGTATTCGGCTTCAGTGACGGAGGTATCGTGGCGCTTCTGGCTGCATCGAGACGGCCGGAGGTTTTCGGGCGCATCATCGCGGCAGGAGCCAATTCCAATCCAAAGGGACTGACACTCTCTGCCAGATCCGAGATAAAAAAGCAGTTCAAGCGTGACGGATCCCCCCTGACGGAGATGATGCTAAAGGAGCCGGACCTTACGGATACGGTGCTTTCACGTATCACCTGTCCTGTCCTCCTTTTGGCCGGACAGCACGATATGGTAAAGGAAAAGGATACAAAAAAGATGGCGGCTGCCATCAAAAATTCCGAGATGAAGGTGCTTGCTGGAGAGGATCACGGAAGTTATGTGATCCATTCCGCCAAATGCATAGATCTTTTTGCATTTTAGGGGCATAAATGGTATAGTGTTATTAACTATGTTATCCTATAAAAGGGGGATTCAAGAAAAATGGAACTTAAATTCAGACCGGGTCAGACTATTCGCATAGGATTTGCGTTTTTCTCTATCTGCGCATTCTGGCAAATGTACAACAACATCGTGCCTCTGATCCTGACCAATACCTTCCACATGAACGAGACTTTAAGCGGTGCCATCATGGCGGCTGACAACGTGCTGGGGCTTTTCATGCTACCCTTCTTCGGAGCGCTTTCCGATAAGTGCAAGAGCAATCTCGGACGACGCAAGCCCTTTATCATGTTCGGTACCATTGCGGCAGTTATACTCATGGTGTTGATCCCCATGATAGACAACGCATATTTCGCCAATCCGGCCGCAGGCAAACAGGCTCTTTTCATAGGAGTTCTGGGAGCTCTTTTGGTTGCAATGGGTACCTACAGGAGCCCGGCCGTAGCGTTGATGCCGGATCTGACACCCAAGCGCTACCGTTCACAGGGCAACGCCATCATCAATCTCATGGGCGCCCTGGGTGGTATCGTATACCTGGCTATTGCGGCAGTTTTATATTCCAAGGCCAAGACAGAGGGGCTTGAGCATGTGGACTATGTGCCCATTTTTGCAATAGTTGCAGGCATCATGACCCTGGCTTTGATCATAGTGTTGATGACAGTCAACGAGAAAAAGCTCATGGCTGAGATGGCAGAGTATGAGTCAGCTCATCCCGAGGAGAATCTGGCAGTTGATGACGGCAGCGGCAATGCCACCCTTCCTCCTGAGGTAAAGCGTTCACTTATGTTTTTGCTTTTTTCCATAGCACTCTGGTTCATCTCCTACAACGCAGTGGAGACCTGGTTTACCACCTACGCCAGCAAGATGTGGAATATGGCTCTGGGCGGAGCATCCAAGTGCCTGCTCATTGCAAACGGCGGAGCCATCCTTTCATACATTCCCGTCGGTTTCGTGGCCGGCAAGATCGGACGTAAAAAGAGTATCCTCATCGGAGTTGTTGTTATGGCATCCTGCTATATCGTGGGTCTGGTATATACCCTGGGCAACAGTGAGTTTGCCACCTGGCTGTATGTGATATTTGCCCTTATCGGTATGGCATGGGCTCTTATCAATGTAAACTCACTTCCCATGGTTCTTGAGATGTGTAAGGGATCCGATGTGGGTAAGTTCACCGGATATTACTATACCTTTTCCATGACGGCACAGATCGTCACCCCCATCCTCTGCGGCTTTTTGCTTCGCACGGTGGGATACGGTGTATTCTTTGTATATGCGGCTCTGTTTATGATCCTGGCCTTCTGCACCATGATCTTTGTAAAGCACGGTGACAGCAAGGAAGGTAAGACCGGCCTGGAAGCATTTGATTTTGATGATTAATTATTGTCATTCTGAGCGAAGCGAAGAATCTTTACAGGATCATTCGATAATGCTTTGTATGATATTCGGAGGATTTTGATTGATAGATTTTTTTGGGGAAGATGATTATGCCGAACAGATGAAAGAAGTGGTGCTGCCCTTTTTGGAGGAGAACGACAGGGAGGGTTACTTCGATGGAGTCGGCGGCATGCGGCTTCACTACCACTCCATCATCAATCCGGATGAAAAGGCGGCAGTAGTCATATCACATGGCTTCTGTGAGTTTTTCCAGAAGTACCACGAGATGACTTACTATTTTTACCAGAGCGGTTACTCCGTTTTCTTTATTGAGCATCGGGGTCACGGGTATTCCGGCCGTGAGATAGATGACATGCACAAGGTCCACTGCACCGACTTTTTCAACTATGTCGAGGACCTGAAGTGCTTCATGGATCAGGTGGTAAGCCGTGAGAGTCAGACGGGACGGTACCTTTTGTACTGTCATTCCATGGGAGGCTGCATCGGAGCGCTTTTCATGGAGAGGTATCCGGATTACTTCAGGGCCGGAGTTTTAAGCTCCCCCATGATGCGGCTCAATTTCCGCGGGGTCAATCCCGTGGCGGTGCGAGTGCTTTTGGTTTGGTCCATCATTGCGCGGTGGGACAAAAAGTTCCTGCCCACCCAGCATGACTTTGATTTTATCAACACCTACCCGAAATGCTCGGCCCAGTCCCAGGCCCGGCACAATTATCTATTTGAGTACAGGCTGCATGACGAGCATTATTACAATAACGGTGGCACCTACAAGTGGGCCCGGGAGAGCTTTAAGGGGATGAAGGCGGCCATCGCCGATGCGGGCAGGATACAGGTTCCGGTGATACTGTTTCAGGCAGGGCAGGATACCATGGTGGAGCCCGGGGGCCAGGAGGCGTTTTTGAAAAACAACCCCGCCATTGAAAAGAAGTACTACCCCGATTCCAAACATGAGATATTTAACGCATATGATGCGGATCGGATGGATTACTATAACACCATAATCAGTTTTTATGAAAAATACGACGGATAAGGGAGAATGAATTATGGATGGAAATAACAACCTGAATACCAACAATGATTTTGATCCTGTTAGCACGGATCCCGCAGACATTTTTGTAAATGAGGGGCCGACTCCTGAGCCGGAGAGTGCGGCTTCACCTGAGAGCGCAGCATCTTTTGAGCCTGAGAGTTCATCCGGGCCTGCAGCTGAGACTGTAACCGAGTCAGCAGCCGGGACTTCATCCGAGCCGGAAAAGGATCCCATGGAGAGGGCCAGGGAGGCTTTCTCAGAGCCTGCACCTGAGTATCCCCATGTGGAGGGTGAGGAGATACCTCCATCACCGGAGCAGATCGCACAGGAGCAGTACACATCCTGGAATGCCGGTGGCGACAGCGGCTTTTCGGGCGGACAGTCCCAGGGCGGTCAGTATCAGGGCGGCCAGGGTAACCAGTATCAGGCACAGGCCGAAAAGCCCGAGTCCAAGACCCTGGGTATACTTTCCCTGATCTTCGGAATAATATCCCTGGTGTTCTTCTGCAGCTGCTGCAATATCTTTACAGGCATAGCAGCCATTGTTTTCGGTATCATACAGCTTGTTGGACAGAAGACAGGAAAGGGGCTGGCTATTGCGGGTATCATTACCGCGGCGCTTTCCATCGTGGGCTTCTTCGTTTTCTGGGGAGCAATCGGATCCACTTTTGAGGACAGCTTCACTGAAAAGGATATGCAGGAGTTCTTCGAGGAGTACAAGGACATTTTGGATGACTACGGCATCGATATCGAGGATGGCAGCCTCAATTTCGGAGATAACGCAGAACAGTTATAAAGACTCTTCGCTGCGCTCAGAGTGACAGGATTGTCATCCTGAGGACAGGGGACTTAAAGTAACAGCTATGTCATCCTGAGGACAGGGGACTTAAAGCAACAGCTATGTCATCCTGAGGGCGCAGCCCGAAGGATCTTAAAAATTATAGGAAGGAAACAAATAGAACAATGTACAAGAAAGTCAACACAGACCTGGATTTCGTGGGAAGGGAGAAGGAGGTTTTACTGTTCTGGAAGGAAAACGACATATTCCAAAAGAGTATGGACAACCGGAAGGAAGGAGAGACGTACACATTTTATGACGGACCGCCTACCGCTAATGGCAAGCCCCATATCGGCCATGTGCTGACACGTGTCATCAAGGATATGATCCCCCGTTATCAGACCATGAAGGGCAAGTACGTGCCCCGTAAGGCAGGCTGGGATACCCATGGTCTTCCCGTGGAGCTGGAGGTGGAAAAGCTCCTGGGACTCAACGGCAAGGAGCAGATCGAGGAATACGGCATGGAGCCGTTTATCGATAAGTGTAAGGAGTCTGTATGGAAGTACAAGGGGATGTGGGAGGACTTCTCCGGTACTGTAGGCTTCTGGGCCGACATGGACGATCCCTACGTTACCTACCATGATGATTTTATTGAGTCCGAGTGGTGGGCATTAAAGGAGATCTGGAACAAAAAGCTCTTATATAAGGGCTTCAAGGTGGTTCCCTACTGCCCCCGCTGCGGCACCCCTCTTTCTTCACAGGAGGTGGCACAGGGATACAAGACAGTCAAGGAGCGTTCCGCCATCGTCCGCTTCAAGGTAAAGGACGAGGACGCATACTTTTTAGCATGGACCACCACACCCTGGACCCTGGCGTCCAACCTGGCACTTTGTGTAAACCCCAACGAGACCTACGTTAAGGTCAAGGCCATCGACGGCTACACCTATTATCTGGCAGAGGCCCTCTGTGAAAAGGTAGTGGGCCAGCTGGCAGAGGATGGCGCAGATCCCAGGAGTGCTTATGAGGTGCTGGAGACCTACAAGGGCACGGATCTGGAGTACAAGGAATATGATCCACTGTATGAATGTGCAAAGGTGGAGTCAGACAAGCAGCATAAAAAGTCATTTTTCGTAGTATGTGATGAATACGTTACCATGACAGATGGTACAGGTATCGTACACATCGCTCCCGCCTTCGGTGAAGACGACGCAAACGTGGGACGCAAGTACGACCTGCCTCTGGTACAGATGGTTGACGAGGCAGGTTTCATGAAGCCCGAGACACCTTTTGCGGGCATGCGAGCCAAGCCCACCGAGGAGGAGATCAAAAAGGGCGCCATCAGCGCTGACCCTGAGGTGATCAAGGAGCTGTCCGGCAGGAAGCTGCTCTTTGACGCTCCTAAGTTCGAGCATGATTATCCTCACTGCTGGAGATGCGAGACGCCGCTTTTATACTTTGCCCGGGAGTCATGGTTCATCAAGATGACCGAGGTAAAGGATGACCTGATCAAAAACAACAACACGGTAAACTGGATCCCCGAGTCCATCGGCAAGGGCCGCTTCGGTGACTGGCTGGAGAACATTCAGGACTGGGGCATTTCCAGAAACCGTTACTGGGGTACACCCCTTAATATCTGGGAGTGCGAGGACTGCGGTCACCGCGAGGCCATCGGCAGCCGTGCCGAACTGGCAGAAAAGACTGGCGATCCCGATGCGGCAAAGACAGAGCTTCACAGACCCTACATCGATGAGATCACCTTTGCCTGCCCCGACTGTGGCAAGATGATGCACCGCGTTCCCGAGGTTATCGACTGCTGGTTCGATTCAGGTGCAATGCCTTTTGCGCAGCATCATTATCCTTTTGAGAACAAGGACCTTTTCGAGCAGCAGTTCCCTGCAGCCTTCATCTCCGAGGCAGTGGATCAGACCCGTGGCTGGTTTTACTCACTGATGGCTGAGAGCACACTGCTTTTTAACAAGGCACCCTATGAAAACGTCATCGTTTTGGGTCATGTCCAGGATGAGCACGGACAGAAGATGAGTAAGTCAAAGGGCAACGCCGTTGATCCTTTTGAGGCTCTGGAGACCTATGGTGCAGATGCCATCAGATGGTATTTTTACATCAACTCAGCACCCTGGCTGCCCAACCGTTTCCACGGTGATGCAGTTCGCGAGGGACAGCGCAAGTTCATGGGTACACTTTGGAACACCTATGCTTTCTATGTGCTCTATGCTGAGATAGATCAGTTCGACCCCACAAAATACGAGCTGGATTATAAGAGCCTGCCGGTTATGGATCGCTGGATCCTGTCCCGTACATCCACCATGGTAAAGGGCGTGGATGACAACCTGGGCAACTACAGGATACCCGAGGCAGCCCGTACACTGGATGCATTTGTGGACGAGCTTTCCAACTGGTATGTACGCCGCTGCCGTGAGCGTTTCTGGGCACATGGCATGGAGCAGGACAAGATCAATGCATACATGACACTTTATACGGCACTGGTTACCGTGGCCAAGGCATCAGCTCCCATGATACCCTTCATGGCAGAGGAGATATATCAGAATCTGGTATGCGGTCTGGATAAGAGCGCTCCCCAGTCCATCCATCTGTGCGACTTCCCCGAGGTACATACAGAGTGGATCGACGAGGGACTGGAGGAGGAGATGAGACGCCTCCTCAAGATAGTCGTATTCGGACGTGCCAGCCGTAACGCCAGCGGTATCAAAAACCGTCAGCCCATCGGACAGATGTTTATCAAGTCCGATGAGAAGCTTGATGACAGCTATGTAGCCATCATCGAAGACGAGCTCAATGTAAAGCACGCTGAGTTTTCAGATGATGTGAGCGGCTATACCACATACACATTCAAGCCCCAGCTCAAGACCGTGGGTCCCAAGTACGGCAAGTTTTTAAAGGGAATCCAGGAGGCGCTTTCCTCACTGGATGGCAACGCAGCTTATCAGACGCTTCAAAAGGATGGCAAGCTGACACTCCCTGAGGTGGATGCATCCATCGAGCTTACCGAGGATGATCTTTTGATCACCCAGACCTCACAGGAGGGCTTTGTCAGCGACGGAGACAACGAGATCACGGTGGTACTGGATACCAACCTCACTCCTGAGCTGATCCACGAGGGCTTTGTACGTGAGATAATCTCCAAGATCCAGACTATGAGAAAAGAGGCTGATTTTGAGGTTACAGACGAGATCACCGTATTCTACGATGGCTCGGCAGAAATAGAGAAGGTGTTTGAACAATCAAAGGATACCATTGCCCATGATGTACTGGCAAGAGATATCCGGAAAGGAAAAGGGGATGGCTTTAATAAATCTTGGAGCATTAATGGGGAAAACGTCGAGCTCACAGTCACAAGGGACTGAGACTCAGGAGACTAAAACACAGGAGCAGACAGCTGATGTGAAGGAAGAGACCGGGGCTTTGGCGGCAGATGCCGGTTCTGAAGCCACGGCCGAGAGCATCTCCTCAGAGATCACTTCTGCTACGGAAAGGAACAGTGAAATGGTACCTGGAGGCGGCGCATTCGATAAGGATGTTTTAAAAAAGGAGATCCGTGACAACATCAAACGCCTGTATCGTAAGGAGTTTGAGGAGGCAAAACCGCAGGAGGTCTATCAGGCTGTGGCTCTTGCCATCAAGGATATTGTTATTGACAAGTGGATGAAGACTCAGAAAAAAATGGACGAGCAGGATCCCAAGATCGTGTATTACATGTCCATGGAGTTTTTGATCGGCAGACTTTTGGGTAACAACATGATCAACCTGGGAGTCTA
This sequence comes from Lachnospiraceae bacterium, assembly GCA_024687655.1. Classification (GTDB taxonomy): domain Bacteria; phylum Bacillota; class Clostridia; order Lachnospirales; family Lachnospiraceae; genus JAILEN01. The sequence goes on from JAILEN010000030.1 coordinate 29,422, forward strand.
TGATGAGATGAAGCAGGCTCTGGAGGAGATCGGTTTTGATATCAATGCCATCGAGGATCAGGAGCCGGATCCCGCACTTGGTAACGGCGGTCTGGGACGTTTGGCAGCATGCTTTTTGGATTCACTTTCTACTCTGGGATATGCGGCTTACGGTTGCGGCATCCGTTATCGCTACGGCATGTTCAAGCAGCAGATCGAGGGCGGTGCCCAGCATGAGGTTCCCGATGACTGGCTCAAGGACGGTTATCCCTTCGAACTCAAGAGGAGCGAGTATCAGTACGAGGTGAAGTTCGGCGGATATGTTGCAGCCGAGCAGCAGCCCGACGGCACCTACAAGTTCAATCACAGGGATTATAATTCTGTTATCGCCGTTCCCTATGATATGCCCATCGTAGGCTATGGCAACAACGTGGTAAATTCTCTTATGATCTGGGATGCGGTTCCCAAGAATGTGTTCTCACTGGATTCCTTTGACAAGGGTGATTACCAGAAGGCAGTGGAGGACGAGAACCTGGCCCGCAACCTGGTGGATGTGCTCTATCCCAAGGATGACCATGTTTCTGGTAAGGAGCTCCGCTTAAAGCAGCAGTATTTCTTTGTATCTGCTTCCCTTCAGCGTGCCCTTGACAGATTTAAAAAGCATCACAGCGATCTGAAGGATCTGCCCAAAAAGGTGGTCTTCCAGATGAACGATACGCATCCTACCTTGGCGGTGGCTGAGCTTATGAGACTGCTCATGGATGAAAATGGTATGGGATGGGACGAGGCCTGGAACATCACATCACAGTGTGTGGCATATACCAACCATACCATCATGGCAGAGGCTCTTGAGAAGTGGCCCATCGAGATTTTCTCACGCCTGCTTCCCCGCGTATACAATATTGTGGAGGAGATCAACCGCCGCTTCTGTCTCGACATCGAGAGAGAGTTCCCCGGCGATGAGGGCAAAAAGGCACGTATGGCCATCATCCAGGACGGTCAGGTCAAGATGGCTCATCTGGCTATCGCAGCCGGATATTCCGTCAACGGTGTGGCGGCACTCCATACGGAGATACTGAAAAAGCAGTCCCTGAAGGACTTCTATGATATGTATCCTGCCAAGTTCAACAACAAGACCAACGGCATTACCCAGAGGCGCTTTTTGCTTCACGGCAATCCCCTTTTGGCATCATGGGTCACCGATCACATCGGTCCGGAGTGGATCACGGATCTGTACCAGATGAAGAAGCTGGAGGTCTACGCCGACGACACCAAGGCTCAGCAGGAGTTCATGAACATCAAGTATAAGAACAAGGTCCGTCTGGCAAAATATATCAAGGACCACAATGGGGTAGAGGTGGATCCCAGATCCATTTTCGACGTACAGGTAAAGCGTCTCCACGAGTACAAGAGACAGCTTCTCAATATCCTGCACGTGATGTATCTCTATAACGAGATCAAGGAGCATCCCGAGAGGGAGGTTTACCCGCAGACCTTTATTTTCGGTGCCAAGGCAGCAGCCGGCTATCGTATTGCTAAGCTGACCATCCAGCTCATCAATAACGTGGCAGCTGTCATCAACAACGATCCTTCCATCCAGGGCAAGATCAAGGTTGTGTTCATCGAGGACTATCGTGTCAGCAACGCAGAGTGGATCTTTGCGGCAGCGGATGTGTCCGAGCAGATCTCCACAGCTTCGAAGGAGGCTTCCGGAACCGGTAACATGAAGTTCATGCTCAACGGCGCCCTTACCATAGGTACCATGGACGGAGCCAATGTGGAGATGGTACAGGAGATGGGAGAGGAAAATGCTTTCATCTTCGGTATGAGCGCAGACGAGGTCATCGCACACGAGAAGGCCCGTGACTACGATCCCATGGATATCTTCAACAACGATCAGGATGTCAGGAAGGTGCTGATGCAGCTCATCAACGGCTTCTA
>JAILEN010000007.1 GCA_024687655.1 Lachnospiraceae bacterium
TATAGCGGTCACACTCGCAACCCACCTTACAATCGGGCTTGCCGCAGCCGTACTTCTCACCGCGGTCATAATATATCTCGGAACAGGGACCGCAGGGTCCTGCGCCATGCTGCCAGAAATGGTCGCACTCTCCCGTCTCGGGATCGCGATAGAATCTGGTGATCTTTTCTGCAGGGATGCCGATCTCCTCATTCCAGATCTTGAAAGCCTCGTCATCCTCACCATAGATGGAAGGATAGAGACGGTCTGCCTCCAGTCCCAGAACCTCGGTCAGATACTCCCATGACCAGTGAATGGCCTCGGTTTTAAAATAATCTCCAAACGAGAAATTACCAAGCATCTCGAAGAATGTCAGATGCCTGGCTGTCTTTCCAACGTTATCTATATCGCCTGTACGGATACATTTCTGACAGGTACATACCCTCTTCTTCGGGGGGATCTCCTGACCTGTGAAATACGGCTTGAGGGGTGCCATGCCCGCATTGATAAGAAGCAGTGACTTGTCATTTTTCGGCACCAGGGAAAAGCTCCCCATTGCCAGATGCTCCTTGCTCTCAAAAAACTCCAAAAATGAGCGTCGAAGCTCATTTACTCCTGTGATCTTCACTTTACTATATACCTTCCTTTTTATTCTTGTTCTTTCTGAGTGTGGTACCGATCTTAACGCCCACTACTGCCAAAACGGCAAGTATCGCCATCAAGATAATGTATGATACAAACTCACTGAAAAATGCCATGAAATTTACCATGTCCGTAGTCCTTTCCGTGCAGGTTGCCGCAAAAGGTGAAGCCTTTTCAGCACAGCACTTTGCAAAATCCTATTAATTATAATATTATCCGGCGTTTTTGTCCATTTTTTTATAGAACCAGCTGTTGTAACCGTTTTTAATGCGGTTTTCCTCCAAAACCGGTATCTGCTCTGCAATACGCTGCTTCACCATATAGCTGATCTGCTGAGTGGACATGTCGCCATATTCCTCGAAATAGATGGGATCCAGATACTTTACCTGAGTGGTCACCCGCCTGAGTGAGCTGAAGCCGAACACGATATAGGAATCGTAGATCGCCACGGGAACAATGGGAGCGTGTGCGGACTTGGCGCACTTGAAAGCCCCCGGCTTGAACTCCTGGAGGCGGTTGCCATTGTCATCATAGCCACCCTCGGGGAAATAGACGTAACGTCTGCCGTTTTTCACCTCGTCCACCATGACGTTCAATTCCTTGATCTGCTGACGGATGTCATTTTTCACCAGACGCTTGCCGTCTAAAAGCCTGACCACCTTATCCGTCAAAAGCTCCCTGCTCTTTTCCTCATCCATAACAAAGGTACAGGGCTCCTCGTGGGAGGTGACGATCCCGATCAGGTCGTATTTGCCCTGATGATTGGAATACATGATGTATCCTCCCTCCCGGGGCAGTTTTTCCTCGCCACTGCTTACTGTTCTGATATTGGCGTTCCTTTTTATCAGGTAGAATACCCGCTGCACCAGTCTGTACCGGTATTCCCCGTCGAATTTATCCTCGTGCTCCAATACATACTTCGCACGCAGATCGTAATATACGATCAGCCCAAAGGATATCACGATCAAATAGTAAAATCTAAACATCTCTGTCCCTTTTGGATTCTTTCGTTAATATCTATCCCTTCTAGAGATAAATCTCACAAATAATCATACCCCCTTTTGGTTTTTTTGTCTATAAAAAGTCCTTCATTGTCTCCACACAAAACCTCCCGTCTCTTTCCGGCAGGATCCTTATCTCGCCACAATCAATAGTACAAAGATGGGGGATCCCCAGCTCATCGAGACGACTAAGGGTGTCCGGGGAAGGATGGTGATACAGATTATGACGGCCTGCGGAGATGATACACAGCTCAGGAGAAACCTCAGACAGCCACTCCAAACAGTTGGAGTTTTTACTGCCGTGATGGGCGGCCTTTAGTATTTCAATATCCTCTCCAAGCCCATGTGTCGCCATCACCGCTGCCTCCTGCTCTGCTCCCATATCCCCGGTGAGGATCATATTAAACTCCCCATAGTCCAGCCTCAGGCACAGACTGTTTTCATTGGTCCCCGAAAAGGCGGAAGGATAGTCCGGAAAAAGACAGGTAAACCTGAGGCTTTCTGTACCGCACACATCACCGGTCTGCATATAGACGATATCGTAACCCTTCTCATCACACAGTTTTATAAGTTCATAATACCCCTCATTTTTCTCCACCGAAGCAGCCAGCACCACATGCTCCACATCAAAGCCTTCAGATAAAAGCCAAAACAATCCATTATAATGATCCGCATCCATATGAGTCACAAACCAATACGTAACATGATCTATCCCCTTGTATTTAAGATAGGGGAGCAGTGTATATCTCCCCAGCTCATCAGTGGAAGAACTGCCGCCGTCCACCATAAAGACCTCTCCCTCGCATGAGCGGATACACAGCCCGTCCCCCTGTCCCACGGAAAGCATGTCTATCTCCGTAGGATGGGAAGGATCACTTACCAGTATCACAAAAGATATGATCAAAAGGACAACAGGAAAAACCTCCCCGCCCCGGCGCTCTCCCCTGGAATACACTTCGATCATCCGCACCGCCACAGCCAAAATGAAATAGAACAAAACTATCTGCCACAGATCAGACTGCCCCACATTTATCTCAGATTTCGGCAGTCGAAGCGCAAACTCCGAAACCATCTCATAAACATACAAAATGCAGTGACATGGCAGCATAAGAAATGCCGGAGGGACGATGGAAAAAGCAGACATCAAAACAGCACCCCCGATCCCCATCACAAGTCCCCACCCAATGAGGACCCCCATAAAGGGAAGCAAAATGATATTCAGGATTATCACATAAGGCGAAAAAGAATGATATGAAACCGCTATTATCGGGAGTACGGACAACTGCAATCCCACTCCGAAGATGACGGCGGAAAAAAACTGCTCCATCACCGATAACCGCGGGGGCATAAAGTCGGGTCCGAACCTTTTTCTTCGAGCGATTTCATACGCAACCCTCATGGGATCCGCCACGTATACTATGCCGAAAACCGCACCGAAAGAAAACAGAAAACCATTGTCAAAAAGGGATGTGGGTGACACCGTCAAGATTATAATGGCTGCCAGAGACGCTGCGCTCCCCACATCATAGGCCTCTGATAAAAGCTCCGCACCGATCATTACCGCAAACATGAGCACCGCCCTGAAGGTTGACGTGGACATTCCGGTCATCATCCCATAGCATCCCACCACAAACATCGAGACTGTGCCGGATACTCCGTAGGATATCCCCTTTTTGCGAAGCAAACGATACAGACCCATGCCCACAATGGAAATATGCAACCCCGACACAGCCAGAAGATGCGCCAGTCCCGCATCGGAAAAAAGCTGCTTCGCCTCAACCTCCAGAAAACCCCGATCCCCCAAAACCATGGCCGATAAAAGCCCTATTTCCTCACCGTACAGGGATGTTCTGTAGAACTCACAGACAGCAGTCCTCAACCGGTAAAGTGCATCGTACAAAAAGAAGCCCCGCTTTACCGAACGCACCTCTTTTATCTCGGCAACATAAGAGATGCCCTGGGCTGCATAATACTTTTCACCGTCAAAGCAACCCTCATTTTCCGCAGGCGAAATGGGCGCATATTCACAGTCACAGATTATGGTATCATCTACGGACAGATCGAAACACTCTGATGTCAAAATGCCATGTCTTTTTCTGAACATCCCGTCTCCGGAAAGCTTTACCGTATATCTGTATTTTTCATTTTTGAAATCCTTTTTGATTATGTGTGCCGTAAGATAGGATATCCTGTCCCCCTCGCAGTACTCATGCATCTGCGATATTAGAATCTTCTCCTTATATGATGCCAGAAAAAAAACGGGGATCAAAAATAAAACCAGCAGCACAACAAGCGGACGCTTGAAATACTTAAGCAATGATCTTATTACCTCCGGTATCAGCCGCAGGGAACTTAATAAACGAATAGTGAAGTAAAAATATCAAAAATGGTATGGCATGTCAAGGCGAAAAAAGTCGTTGCACTTTTCTTTTCCATGGGTTATAATTCAATTCGCATTTGAGATCCTCCCCATGGATGCGTTATAAGGAGAGAGTTATGACGTATCCAGATTTCAAGAACAGCATCCTTTCAGGGATGGCAGACCGATATGCCGGTCAGGCATCGGTTTCACTCACAAGTGTCAAAAAGAATAACGGCGTAGAGCTTGATGGACTGGTGATCCATGAGCAGGACGTAGATCTGTCCCCCACCATTTATCTGGACGGATACTACGACATGCTGCTGGACGGGCATTCCTTTGGTGAAGTGTTTGATTCCATAATCGAAAACTATGAGGATCACAAAAACACTTCCTTTGGGGCAGGGGACTGCTTTTCGGACTTTGGCTGGGTCAGGGCGCACCTTGTCATGAGGCTTATCAGTCGCAGGAAAAACGAGGACCTGCTGAAGGAGGTCCCTCATATTCCCTTTTTGGACCTGGCACTGGTTTTTGCTGTGCGTATGGAAGTAAAGACCGGCCTTTTCGGGTCCGCACTGATCCATCACAGACATGCGCAGTTTTGGAATACAGACGCCACAGAGCTTTTTGAACATGCAAAAAAAGCAGCACCCCTGCTGCTTCCTCCGGCTATACAAAAAATGGATGACCTGATAGGTGAAGTGGTCCACAAATACCCGTATATTTCAGCGGGTACAGATCTGCCAATGTATGTGGTGACAAACACCGAGAGAAACTACGGCGCTTCAGCGATCTGCTACCATCATGTGATCCGTGAGCTTTCAGACGAAATGCGCAGTGATCTTTACATAATACCCTCAAGCGTACATGAGGTGATTGTTATCCCTTCAGATCTGGGGATAGAAGTGTCGCAACTGAACGATACCATCCGGCTCGTCAATGAAGATCATGTCTCACCTTCCGAAGTACTGTCGGACCACACCTACATCTACCACCGTAACACGGACAAGATCACGTTGTGACAGTATATCTTACCTTGATATGCTCACTGTCGCACCAGTTTGAAAAGTAATACTTTTCCCCCGACTTTTTGTAGGGACGGACAGAAAAGCTGTAGACCTTATCCGGGTAAAAAGTGATGAAAGTAAGATCCGTGTTTTCGGTACGCTTGATCTGAACAAATGCACCTATGGCCTCATCATAGCATCTGACCTCGTAGCCGTCTGCATTTTTATGTTCCTCATATGAGACCTTGATGGATAAACCGTCCCCCTGTTTTACCTTAAGCTCTTCTATGGGACAGAGACGGACTATGGTTTCGGAGGCGGAGGTGGAACTTTTATACTCACCCCCATGCCTGGCCACTATACGATAGGTGTATTTTTTTCCTTCCTTATATCTGACATACTCATCAGTGTATCGCCAGGAGTTGTGTCCATGAGGACGGTCCACCGTAGCAACTTTCTCAAATCCCTTGCCTGCTCCTTTTCGCCACACCTCATATTCGTTGGCGTTTTGCACGTTATCCCAGGTGATGCGCACCCCCTTTTCCAAGTTATGGAGCTCCACATTCTGCGCCTTTTTAAGCGTGCCTCGTGCCGCCTCTGCCCTGATTGGGACAGAGATGATGAGGACCAATATTAAAATGAATAAACGTATGCTGTATTTCATGACATTTATTATAGCATAAAAAGAGGGCTTCCCCAAAAATTCAAGGGAAGCCCGAATATGCCGGCGATGGGACTTGAACCCATACGATGTTGCCACCGCCAGATTTTGAGTCTGGTGCGTCTGCCAATTCCGCCACGCCGGCTCGCGTTGCTCTCGTCGTTTCGACAGCCAATTCATATTATCATATCTTATCCTTCCAATCAAGTGAAAAATCTATGCCGCACTCCAGTGTATATTTTTTTATATTTCTTGCAACAATCTGTCTTTTAAAATACACTTTATAAATAAAGACACAAAAATGTCAGGCCTAAGGGGACGCCCGGCAGCCTGAGTGCAACCCGGGAGCAGCTATGGACAAAGAATTGTTTTTAAAGAAATATGAAGAGGTCTATCGTGACATGTATCGATATGCACTTATGACCTTAGGACACAGGCAGGACGCAGAGGACACGGTTTCAGACGCTGTCTGCGACGCATACAGGCAGAGGGAGTCACTAAATGATCCCGAGGCCTTTCGCGGATGGATCTTTCGTATCCTCTCACGAAAATGTATCGGTAAAAAAAGAGACTATGCAACCAAAAAGACTGTATCCTTGGATGTGCCTAAGGAGGATGAAGATAATGATACCTCCGTCATCGACAATATGCCGGATGACAGCAGTCCGTGTACCGAAGGACATACGATAATGTGTATGATGCTAAGAGCCCTGGATGAGGACGATCGGCGTATCATCCTTCTGCACATCTTCGGAGGATACACCAGCGCGGAGATCGGAGACATAATGGGAATGAATGACGCCACCGTACGATCCCGGGAACACCGGGCACTGAAAAAACTTCGGGAAGATTTTACCCCATGATCGCGTAGCATAGGATCTTTACAGGAGGAATCACTAATGGATGATAAGATGATAGAAGAAATAAAAAAAGAGGCTGAGGACATAGACATCCCTGAAAGCCTTTCACCGGAAAATATGCGGAAAAAACTTGATGCCATTGACAATGAGACCAACAGCGGTTCAGCGCAAAAGACATCAAATATCAAGCCCTTCCCCATAAAACGGGCGGTCACCATCGCCGCCTCACTGGCAGTGATCCTGGGTGTAGGCGTGGGCTACGGGAGCCTGAAGCTTCATAATGATGTGGCACCGGCAGTTTCCGATTCCGGTATCACAGCTCAGGTTACACAGAGTACCGCTGAGGACGGCCATCCTGCATACTCCATTCCGGGAGTCATGCATTCGGCCACCAGCTATGATGATGTAAACGACGTCATTTCCACAGCAAAAGCCGAATACGAAAATGAAATGAAAAAACAGCAGCGGACAGATCTGATTTCAAACTTCACTGATGGGGACGTGGTATATGAGGCCGTTGAGGAATCAGCCACTATGGACTCCGCCGACACCGGCGCGGCGGCTAAAAGCACCATGGATGCAGCAGCGCCTGCGGCAGCAATCGGCGGTGCAGCATCAGGTGATGTCGCCCACTCCGACACCAATGTACGCACCGAGGATGTGGACGAAGGGGATATTGTCAAAACGGACGGCAAATACATATATCAGTACTTTTCTTCAGGTGAAGTAAGGATAATCTCCATCGATAACGGCATAATGGAAAAGGTCTCTTCCTTTGACCTGTCCGATACCGCCGACGCATATGTGACGGAGATGTATATCAAAGATGATAAGATGGTGCTCATCGCCGAGATGTATGAGACATCACTGTCAAAAGATGTAAGCAATGACAGACCCTTTTACTATGTGAACGATGACCGCTCGGTACACGTGTTCACATATGATATCAAGGATCGTACCACTCCCAAAAAGCTGGGAGATGTGACCATAGACGGCTACTTTTCCACCTCCCGCCTGGTAAACGGCTATCTATACGTGATGACCACCTACGGTCAGCCCATCCTCTACTACTGCGGCCTGGACTATGGTATCGCTCCCATATACAATGAGGGAGAGACTACAGCTGATGACTCATCAGATGACAAGGATGATATCATCCCCAAAATAAACGGAGAACCCATACCCGCTGAGGATATCATGCTCCCCGAAAAAGCAAAGGATGAACCCTTTTATGTGATCACCTCCATCAAGCTGGACTCCCCCAACGAGACCGTTGATTCAAAGGCAGTCATGGGTTATGTGGATCAGGTATATGCCTCATCCCACTCACTCTTTTTCTACTCCGCAGACTGGTCCGGAAGTTATGAGCGCACAGAGATCGTTAAGTTCTCCTATGCTGATGGAAAGATAGTTCCCGAGGCAGCCGGCTCCGTCAAGGGCTACATAGACGACAGCTTTTGCATAGATGAGGATAAAAACGGGAATCTGCGCGTAGCCACCACCACCTGGAACGAAAGCGGTTCACAGGAGAGCTCACTATACATCCTTGACAAGAACATGAAAAAAGTGGGCAGCCTTATAGATATCGCCGGAAACGAAGGCATCAAGTCCTGCCGTTTCATGGGAGATATGGGCTATATAGTAACCTTCAGGAACACAGACCCCCTGTTTACCGTGGACTTGTCCGACCCTTCAAATCCCAGGATCCTCTCGGAGCTCACCATCCCCGGCTTTTCCGAGTACCTCCACTACTGGGGCGACGGTCTGCTTCTGGGCGTGGGATATGATGCGGACATAGAGACCGGCGGCACCGAGGGCGTGAAGCTTTCCATGTTTGATGTGTCCGATCCCAAAAATACAAAGGAAGTGGCAAAAATGGTGCTGGATGTGGACTACTCAGAGCTTTTATACGGAAACTACAAGAGCATCCTGATCGATCCCGAGAAGAATCTCTTCGGCTTTTCAGCCGCCGACTGGGGTGACGAGGACACCAACTGGGAAGAAAAGGGATATTACCTGCTCTTTGCCTACGAAGATGGTGAATTCAAAGACCTGCTGACCTCAAAGCTTTCTATGGATGACGGCTACTGGGATGGCGTCCGCGGCCTCTACGCAGGGGATTACTTCTACCTGGTACATGGTAAAAAGATCACATCCTACGACATGAAAGACTATAATAAAATATCTTCTCTGTAACCAAAAAAGAGGGCTGAAACATCAGTCCTCTTTTTTTACATTCGTCATACGAACTATCACTTTTTCAATTCGGTGGCCGTTGACCGCGGCTACTTTTAATATCACCGCATCCTCGGTCACAAAGGTCTCACCGGGCTTGGGGAAATGATTGAACTCTCCCGTCAGGTATCCGCCGATGGTATCGTAATCCTCGGATACAAACTCCAGCCCCAGCTGATCCCTGAGATCGTCCAGATTCACCGAACCGGCGACCAGATACTCATTCTCACGTATCTCCACAATGGGCTCCTCCTCATCCATATCGTACTCGTCCCGGATCTCACCCACCAGTTCCTCCAGCAGGTCCTCCAGGGTCACCATGCCGGCCACTGCGCCGTATTCATCCAGCACTATTGCGATGGAAATGGAGTTTTCCCTCATATCCTCAAAAAGATCAGATATGTTTTTCTGCTCGTAGGTAAAAAATGCCTCCCTTATATGACTCCGGATCTTAAACTCTGACTTATCTTCCAAAAGTAAAAGATCCTTCATATTGAGGATGCCTATTATGTGATCAGAATCCTCCTCATACACCGGGATCCTGGTATACATGTCCCGTGAGAACTCCTCCATCAGCTGATCATAACTCCAGTTCACATCAGCCATGGACATATCGATACGCGGGATCATGATCTTTTTGACCACTGATGTGGAAAAATCAAAGATGTTGTGTATATAGTCCTTTTCATCCTCCTCGATGGCACCCTTTTCGTGGCTGTCGTCCACCAGAGTCTGGATCTCCTTGGGGGTCATGCCCATTGCCACCTCATCAGGTGAATTGCCCATGAGACGCATCACGCCGCGGGATATGGCGTTTACAAAAATGATGACGGGATGAAGGACCTTCATCAGTATCCATATCACCAGTGCAGAACGAAGAGAAATATCCAGGGCATGGATACGGGCTGAGTTTTTGGGAGTGATCTCTCCGAAGATCAGCACCAGGATAGTGAGTATACCCGTAGCTATGCCGGCGCCCACACTGCCCACCAGACTGATGGCCAGGGCCGTAGCCAGTGAAGATGCGGAAATATTGACTATATTATTGCCTATGAGAATGGCGGAAAGCATATTGCCGGGATCGGATATCACGCGCTCCACCTGAGCGGCCCGCTTATCGCCCTCTGCCGCCATGGTGCGGACACGCACGGCGCTTACCGTAGTAAGCGCCGTCTCCGCCGATGAAAAAAAGCCTGATAGGAATAACAGAATGATCAGTATGATCAGTTGCGGTATGACAGACTCCATGTATTATACCTCTGAAGCGAACAGGTACTCCTCCTGCTCCTTTGTCAGCTTGTCGATCTCTATGCCGAGGAACTTGAGCTTTCTGTTGGCAACCTCCAGATCCACCTCGCGGGGTACTACGATGAGCTTCTCATTGAGCTGTCCCTTATGCTCCACCAGATACTTTGCAGAAAGTGCCTGGATCGCAAAGCTCATATCCATGATCTCTGCAGGATGTCCGTCGCCACATGCCAGGTTCACCAGTCTGCCCTCGCCGAGAACATATACGAACACACCGGGCTGAACCTCATAGCCGATGATATTGTGTCTCTGGTCGATGGAAGAAAGTGCAGCCGCACGTAAGCCTGCCATGTCGATCTCCACATCGAAATGACCGGCATTGCAGAGGATGGCTCCGTTTTTCATGGTTTTCATATGCTCCACGGTGATGACACCGGCACAGCCCGTAACAGTCACGAAGAAATCACCGATCTTTGCAGCCTCAGCCATGGGAAGCACAGTAAATCCGTCCATAACAGCCTCGATGGCCTTGATGGGATCCACCTCTGTCACATATACCTTTGCACCGAGACCCTTGGCCCTCATGGCAACACCCTTGCCGCACCATCCATAGCCTGCAACAACAACTATCTTGCCTGCAACGATAAGATTGGTAGTACGGTTGATGCCATCCCATACTGACTGGCCAGTACCGTAACGGTTGTCAAAAAGATGCTTGCAGTCAGCGTTGTTGACCATGACCATGGGGAACTGCAGCTTGTCAGCCTCAGCCATGGCCTTGAGCCTGATGATACCTGTGGTGGTCTCCTCACATCCGCCGATAACATACTGCAGCTCATCGGTCAGCTTCGTATGGAGCATATTTACCAGATCACCGCCGTCATCTATGATGATATTACAATGATTTTTAAGTACGGACTCTATATGGTGCTCATATTCCTCATCGGTAGCCCCATACCACGCAAATACGTTGAGTCCTGCCTTGGCAAGAGCCGCCGCCACATCGTCCTGCGTGGAAAGGGGATTGGAACCCGTCACATACATCTCTGCTCCGCCTGCTGCCAGAACCTTGCAAAGATATGCAGTCTTGGCCTCCAGATGGATGGACAGTGCCACCTTCACTCCCTTAAAAGGCTGCTCCTTTGAAAAGTCCTCCTCTAATGATCTGAGGAGTGAGCAGTTTTTTCTCACCCAGTCGATCTTGTGCTCACCGCTTGTTGCCAGGTTGATGTCTCTTATTTCATAACTCATTATGCTATCCTCCTATTATACTAAAGATCCTTCGCTAGGTTGAAGTCATCTACGATGACTTCTTCAAGCTTCTGTCTTTGACAGAAGCTTCACTACGCTCAGGATGACAAACTGTATTATACAATAGTTACGCCGACATTTCATCCATTTTTGAAAGACGCTTGGCCTGATCCTCAGTGATCAGCGCATCAATGACCTCATCCAGGTCCCCGTTCATGATCTTGTCCAGCTTGTAGAGCGTAAGCCCTATCCTGTGATCCGTCACTCTTCCCTGAGGGAAATTGTATGTCCGGATCTTTTCCGAACGATCCCCTGTACCAATCTGGGACAGTCTGGCGTCGGAGGCCTCCTTTTCCCTGCGCTGGATCTCAAGGTCATACAGCTTCGTTTTTAACAGTGCAAAAGCCTTGGCCTTGTTCTGTATCTGTGACTTTTCTGTCTGTGAGTAGATCACTATACCCGTGGGATAATGGGTCAGTCTCACTGCTGAGTCCGTGGTATTGACGCACTGTCCGCCGTTACCAGACGCACGCATGACGTCGATCCTGATATCGTTCTCATCGATCTCGATCTCATCCATCTCATCCGCCTCAGGCATGACCGCTACGGTAATGGTGGATGTGTGGATGCGTCCGCCACTCTCGGTCTCGGGCACACGCTGTACGCGGTGAACTCCGGATTCATATTTTAAAACTGAGTATGCACCATTTCCGGAGATGGTAAAGTCCACTGACTTCATGCCGCCTATACCCGTTTCCTCTGAGTTGATCAGGTCCACCTTCCAGCCACGGCTCTCGGCATAGTGCACATACATACGGTATATCTCGGCTGCAAAAAGTGCAGCTTCATCGCCTCCTGCACCGGCACGGATCTCCATGACCACATTTTTCTCATCGTTGGGATCCTTGGGCAAAAGTAAGACGCGGAGATGCTCCTCTATGCTTACGATGGCTGCCTTGCTGTCATTGAGTTCTTCCTTGGCCAGCTCACGCATCTCCTCGTCGCTCTCCTCGTCCAAAATGGCAAGAGAGTCCTCGATACTCTTGTTACATTCCTTGTATTTTTCATATTCCTCCACTATGGGAGTAAGCTCTGCCTGCTCCTTCATAAGAGCCGTAAAACGCTTGGAATCATCGGCGATACCCGGCTCCGAGAGCATATTCATGATCTCCTGATAATGCAGGAGGATATCTTCTAATTTATCGTACATGGTAAATTCCTTTCTCTAAACTATACCGTGGAAAGTCTGAGAAGAAATGCCGCTGACGAAGCTTCTGCCAGAGGCAGAAGCCCGAAGAAATCATCGTAGATGATTTCAACTAGACGAAGCTTCTGCCAGAGGCAGAAGCCCGAAGAAATCATCGTAGATGATTTCAACTAGACGAAGCTTCTGCCAGAGGCAGAAGCCCGAAGAAATCATCGTAG
>JAILEN010000041.1 GCA_024687655.1 Lachnospiraceae bacterium
CGAATGAGTAATAGTTCATGGAATACATCCGTGCTCCCTGGGCATAGGAAACAAAAGTCCGCTTCTGCTCATCTATGAACCGGTCAAGATCCGGTCCTCTTCTTAATGTCCGAAGAAGTTCCTTTTTTCTTTCTTCTTCCTTCTCTTCCTTTGATCTTTTTGCCACGATCATGAGCCTCCTTTCGAATGAAAAATGTTTACAAGTTGCCCCAAGCACGAAAAAAGGCACCTACTCTAGAAATAAAAATGTTTTGATTACGGTTTTAATGAATGTTAAAATACTGATTGACATACATTCTACGAAGCTGGTATAAGGAGATTTTTAATTGAGGATAGTTTTTGCAAAGGGCAAACTGGAAACCATGGATTATTTTACTACACAGATGGAGTCTGCGTGTAAAAACCATGGAGTAGAGAGTTACACTATTGATCTGAATGACCCCTCCGGCATTTTGAATGATAAATTTGTCAATATGCTGGGGCAAAAGGACTGTGTTGCCTTTTTTTTTAACCACATTGGCCTGGGAATTCTTTCCGAAGGAAAAAATCTCTGGGAAAAATATTGTATACCCGTATATGACTTCATAGTGGATCATCCCCGGAATTTTGCAGAGTGGCTTGATCATCCCATTTCCGATTTTCACCTCATTGTTCTTGATGAAAACCACAGGACCTTTGTACAGCGGTTTTTTCCGAATGTAAAGGATATTTTATTTATCCCGGATGGCGGAAACAGGGAGGAGCCTGCTTTACCGTACCGGGAGCGTCCCATAGACGTACTTTATATGGGAAGCTGTCAGCCAAAGATAGAGATCTTTCCGCTGATAGATTTTTTACCGGAAGGCGGCGCAGATTTTTTCAGATGTACTATTAGTACCATGGTGCAGTATCCGCAGCTTACTACGGAGGATACCGTGGATCTGTACATACAGCAGTTTGTTCCCGACCTGGCAGAAGATAAAAACCGCGCTCTTCACCTGGACTTTGCACCATATATTGAAGCCCCAGTCAGGAGACATTTCAAGCAACTTGGCATGCGCGCATTAAACGAAGCCGGAGTAAATGTAGAAGTATACGGCAAGGACTGGGCCGCCGATGATTACACCTTTGGCGACAATATCCGTTTTCATGAGTTCATTCCTTCAGGAGACTGTAACCGGCTGGCAGGGCAGGCAAAGATCTGTCTGAATTTCATGCCCTGGTTTAAAGCCGGCTCCAGCGAAAGGGTTTTCAACAGTATGTTAAACGGGTCTGTTAGCATATCTGATCGCAGCACCTATCTGACAGCGAATTACGAGGATGGCAGAGATATCATATTCTATGATCTGGACAATCCCCAGCAGATGGTAATGGATATCCAGTGGCTTTTGGAGCACGCTGACACTGCGGAAAAGATTGCCCAGGCAGGCTATGAAAAAGCATTTTCCCTGGATTCCTGGGATTGCAGATTTGTGAGTTTCATGAAATATTTGGGAGAAAACGTATGAAAAATGCCCTGATCATAACTCCGGATATGGATCTCAACGGGGCTCAGACAGTCCTGTCCGAGATGTTGGAAATACTATCAGCGGAGTATAAGATATCCATTATCAGTCCTGCCACCGGAGATTATGAATCCATATATACCGGACGTGGATATGATATCGAGATCAGACCATCTGTTGTCGGTGATGCAGCTTTCAGACGCAGGGTACAGAATGACTATGATCTCATCTGGCTGAATTCATCCTCTGTGGTTCCATATGTATATTTTTTTATAAACACAAGTGCCAACGTGATATGGTGGCTTCATGAAACAGGTCAGCAGCTTCGTGTGGAAAACAACATGCTAAATCCCTGGCTTTTAAGTGAAAATATCCGGATATTCGGTGTGTCTGAGGCAGTCCGGACAGGCATAAACGATCTTTTCGGGTATTCCATTGGCATCCTGCCCATCCCCGTGGCAGAAGTATCATCAGAATATGCAAAACCGGGCACCGATATTCCCGATGACAAGACAGTGTTTTTCATCCCTGCAGCTTACTCCCATATTAAGGGACAGGATATTCTTTTAAACAGCATCATATCTCTGCCCCGGGAGATGCAGGAAAAGTCAGAATTCATCTTTTGCGGCTATAGCCTGCCGGGCCAGGAGGACTATTACAACAGTATACGGGGCATAATCGAAAAGCTTCCCAACGCCAGGGATCTGGGGCGTCTGAGTCGGGACGAAGTCTATGGCTGGTATGAACGAAGCGATTGTGTCATAGCGCCATCCCGTGTCGATTCAAACCCTGCATCCATAATAGAGGGCATGATGTTCAAAAAACATGTTATAGCCTCTGCCGACACCGGAGTATCCCACTACATGAGTGATTGTGAAAACGGCTTTGTATTCAAAAATGAGGATGAACTTATAAAACGTATCATGTTGGTCATTTCAGACAGAGCATCCCTGACAGCCATCTGTGAAGCCGGATATCAACTGTATAAAAGCAGATTCTCTCATGAAGCCATACGGCAGGATCTGAAAGAAATAGGTCTTATATAAAAAACTCCGCAGCCAACTGACTGCGGAGTTCTTTTTATATGGAGGGATGAAAACCCTGGTGATCTTACTGGAGAAGTGAAAGCACTCCCTGTGTGCTCTGGTTTGCCTGGGCCAGCATGGACTGACCAGCCTGAACCAGGATGTTGTTCTTGGAGTATTCCACCATCATTGCAGCCATATCTGTATCACGGATACGTGACTCAGCTGCGGATGTGTTCTCAGATGTAGTATCTAAGTTTGCAATAGTATGCTCAAGTCTATTCTGGGTAGCACCGAGATTGGATCTCTGCTCTGATACGTAGTCCAGTGCCAACTGAACGATGCGCATGGTATGACCTGCTGCCTCAAAACTGGATACAGAGAGCAGATTATTTGTAAATACAGTTGCCCTGTTTACCTTCGGATCTGTCCAAGGCTTAGGGGCTGACACGCCGGGTGCCTCCCAATCAATGAGACTTGATGATTTTACTCCGTTTACTGTCTTTCTCTGTGCGCCGAAAAGTGTTGTAGCTGAAAGAGAACTGATATTAAGCTCGATCCTCTGTCCGCTCATGGAACCTACCTGAAGGTTCTTTCCTGTGAAATTACCATCCAGCAGATTCATTGTATTAAACTGTGTGGAAGATGAAATTCGATCTATCTCAGAAGTAAGCTCCATGATCTCAGCCTTGAGCGCACTTCTGTCTACTGTTGTATTAGTATCGTTTGCAGCCTGGGTAGCCAGCTCATTCATACGCTGAAGGATACTGTGTACTTCGTTTAATGCACCCTCTGCAGTCTGCACGCAGGAGATTCCGTCCTGTGCATTGGTGGATGCCTTGTTAAGACCACGGACCTGACTTCTCATCTTCTCGGAGATGGAAAGTCCTGCTGCATCATCTGCTGCACGATTGATCCTGTAGCCACTTGAAAGTTTCTCAGTTGCCTTACCTGCCTGTCCGCTAGTTATACCTAACTGGCGGTTTGTGTTCATTGCCTGAAGATTGTGCTGTACTACCATAACTGTTTCCTCCCTGAATTTAAAAATCCTTTGTTTTTGCTGTTTTTCTTTTATTCAGCTTTGGGTTGTATCTGTTGTAAGGAAGCCTACTACAACTGCCTTACACTCTATATATCGAACGGGTCTAAAAAAACTTAACCATTTTGTGCAATTTTTTTATATATTTCTCTTGACAAATGAAAAAGAGGCGTTCTCACGCCTCTTGTAAACATATTATATCGGACTCTTTAACGGAATACTTTATAGCTATCTCTATAATTTAATCATCTTCTATTCCGCTTTGCGTGTCCTGGATCAAACGATCTATCTTTTCAAGTAATTTCTCATCTCCTGTCTTCTCTGCTTCTAAAAGATCCTTCGCTTCGCTCAGGATGACAATCGGGTAAATAAAAAACCACCGGCTGGTACGAACCGGTGGTTTTGTAGTAGTAGTAGATTTGATTTTAAATTCAGATACATTGAGAAAACATTTTTTAAATGGTAACCTCTTATTAGCCGAGGATGGAGAGAACTCCCTGCGTGCTCTGGTTTGCCTGAGCCAGCATGGACTGTCCAGCCTGCTGCAAGATGTTGTTCTTGCTGTAGGTAACCATTTCCTTAGCCATGTCTGTATCACGGATACGAGACTCAGCTGCGGATGTGTTCTCAGAAGTTGTATCCAAGTTCGCAATCGTGTGCTCAAGTCTGTTCTGAGTAGCACCAAGCTTAGATCTCATTGTAGAAACCTTCTCAAGAGCATTCTGAACGATCTTCATTGTAGCGCCAGCCTTCTTGAATGTGCTGACTGAAAGATAATTCTTCATACTATCAATGTTATTAACAAATGAGCTAGCCTTCTGTGTCTGACCACTTGAAAGTGATGTCCAAACAGATGCCTTAATAATTACAGCATTACCAGGTGTGGTTGAGGTGGACTCAACGTACTTTGTGTCGTCATTAGCCCATCCACTCATGTTAGCCATAAGGCCAAGACCTGTGGTACTCATGGAGCTGATGTTAAGCTCGATCCTCTGACCGGAAAGTGATCCGACCTGAAGGTTCTTGCCTGTGAACTGGCCGTCCAGAAGGTTCATTGTATTGAACTGGGTTGTACTGGAGATACGGTCGATCTCGAATGCCAGCTCGTTGATCTCTGACTTAATGGAGCTACGGTCAACAGTAGTGTTGGTGTCGTTAGCTGCCTGTGTAGCCAGCTCGTTCATACGCTGAAGGATAGAATGAACTTCATTCAAAGCACCTTCTGCTGACTGTACTGCAGAAATACCGTCCTGTGCATTTGTGGATGCTCTGTCAAGTCCGCGAACCTGGCTGCGCATCTTCTCACTGATGGAAAGGCCTGCAGCATCGTCTGCTGCACGGTTGATCTTGTAACCACTTGATAACTTCTCAGTTGACTTTGCCTGTGCGCCTGAAGTAATACCTAACTGTCTGTTGGTATTGGCTGCTTGCATGTTGTGCTGTACTACCATAATAATTCCTCCTTGAATTTACTGTAACTTCCTTGTTACATTTGCTATGGTTTAGATTGTAACTCTTGTGTAACCTTTGACCCTCCGGGCGTACCCTCCTTCGGGTCGCAGGATACTACACTTTTTATCTTACACCTACTATATCGGAAGAAATTTCCGATACTTTAGGGGTAATTCGAATAATTTTCTATTTTTTATTGTCAAAGAACTGTGGGTCGTAATAATTCCCATTCATCATATTATTATAGTAATTATTAACCACCTTGCGACTCTGACGGACCTTTTTCACCTGGCTTTTAATGGAAGAAAACTTCATCCTCACCAGATTGGCGTTGGCCCTCTCGCCGGCCTGCACCCTCTCGGACAGGTCCGTGATCTCTCTGATGAGATCCTGCATACGCCCTATCTCGCCCGCGTATGCCGCTCTGTCACGGGATAGTATATCCTCTACCTTTTTAAAGATACTCTCAAACCCCTCGTCCAGAGCCACTATCTGCTGCACCAGCTCGTCCTTGGCATCTACATTGGCCTCGAACTCATCAGGATCGGCATTGGGGTCCTCTAAAATATGCTTTTGCTCCTCGTTTAAATCTATGATGTCCCTGAGGAGTGTAACCTTTTTCTGGAGGCTCTCCCGGAGCATCACCACATAATCTGATGTACTCATATGATCTCCATCGTCTCTCTCTGGAGAGATACTACGATTGTATCACTATTATCAGACAATTTCCATATAAATCTGAAAAAAGTTGAAAAATTATGCGCCTTTGCCCACCTTTGTTCCGTTTGCTGTACGGGCCATAACTTCCTTCCAGGTGTCACGCATAGTACGCAGATGTCCCAGAACCTCCTCGAGGATCTCGGGATCCTTTTTGATATTAGCCTGCAAAAGACGGCTGCGAAGATATTTGTACACCTCGTCAAAGTCCTTTGCCACCTCATACTTTCTGTCAAGGGTGATCTGGAACTCCTCGAGGATACGATCTGTCTTTCTGATGTTGATATGGGCCTTTTCTATTTCCTTGTTCTCACAGGCCACTATGGCTATGTTGCAAAACTTGATAGCTCCCTCATACAGCATGAGAGTCAGCTCAGCCGGGGAAGCAGTCAGAATCTTATTGTTGGCATACGCCGCATATCCATTTGTAGGTGCCATAAACCTCTCCTTTCAAACCTCCGTGTCTGAAACCGGGAAATCCTTTTCACCATATACATCGTCAAAACAGGGGTAAATCCTTACCCCTGTTTTTCAGAAATAATATATAATTTTAGTTTCTGTGTCAACCGCCCAGCATACCGGTAAGGGATGAGGAGTTGTTCTGCATGGTGGCCAGTGCTTTTTCCATAGCCGTAAACTTCTTGAAGTAGCTCTCCTCCATGGTGGTGATGCGATCCTCCCATTTTTTGATAAGCTTGGTGTAATCGCTGTACTCCTTTGACATCTCCTTATCGTTGTATATGGTGTACGCACTCTTTAAGCTGGAGCGCTTCATCTGTTTGTCCAGACTCTTGTAAAGACCATCTGTAAGCTGCTTCAGGAAATCCGTCACACTCTCGGGGTCGGAGTCTATAGCTGCACGAAGCTTATCCGCATTGGTGGAGGTGTTGCTGTCATCCTCGTCACCATCTATATGATATGCGTACTTCTCATTGATGTCGGCGTTGAAGTAACCCATGGTCTTGATACCAAAACTGGCCAGGGAATAGCTCTTGCCGTTGACCATATAGGACCTTGACATAGCGGTGGACATCACATTGATGATGTTGCCAACTGTCTGATCCCGGCGCAGGATGGCATCCTTTATCTTCTGCTCCCACTTTTCAGCCTGAGTATCAGTAAGCTGCTCCTTTTCATCATCCGTCAGAGGCTCATACCCCTTTGCAGAATCGGCATTGTAAAGGGATGAAAGGGAATTGACCACCTCATTGTATTTGGAAAGGAAGTCCTTTACCTTGTCATATATACCGTCTACATCCGTAGCTGTGGTGATGGTGAGAGTATCGCCCTCGTACTTGCCTGTGGTCTTGTTGATGCTTCCGGTGGTACCGGTGGCATTGATGGTAAGACCGTTGATGGTGTACTTATTGGATGAGCTGGTAAACTGTGCGCCATTCAGGTATATGATGGAGTCCTGACCGTTTACCCTGGTTGCTCCCGCACTGGCTGTGCCCTCTGTGCTGATACCGGAATTTATCACCCGATATGCCTCGTCTATCATGGCAGCAACCTCATTGGCGTCCTCCACGTTACGGAAGGGATCCAATGCAGAAAACTTTTCGATAGTCTCATTGGCCTCGTCAATGGCATCCTGTGATGCCTTAGAAAGCTTCTCATAATACTTGGGTGTACCCTCTATATTCTCAGCATTTTCATCATCAAACTTACCATTTGCATAGGCCTGCTGGATCTTGAGGATATTCTCTCTGACAGCCACCGCATCTGCATCATAATCCTCACTCTCGGGATTCATGGTGTCCGGCGCTGCCTTTCCCTGATACTCGTCTCTAATGATACGGGCATGGAGGAAAGCGGAAGCGTACTCATGGTCGTCCTTATACTCATAGGAGCCCTCTTCGCCTGTACGCGTCAAAAGCCCGGCATCATATGCCAGGATGTTTCTGGCTTCATCATAGGTCTTAAGCTTTTCAGTGTAGACCTTTGACTGTT
This sequence comes from Lachnospiraceae bacterium, assembly GCA_024687655.1. Classification (GTDB taxonomy): domain Bacteria; phylum Bacillota; class Clostridia; order Lachnospirales; family Lachnospiraceae; genus JAILEN01. Next base: position 7,668 of record JAILEN010000041.1, read on the forward strand.
CATCATCATTCTCATCCTTATAGTAATACCTGTACTTTGTTACGCCGTCCTCTTCGAACTCCTCCATACGGGTAAAATACTTCTGCTCTCCATCGCCTGCACTCATATCATAGTATGCCGCATCCGTGCCACCCTTGGTAAGGAGCTCATCTAACTTTTTAGCAGCTGCGCCCTTGGTAAGACCGGTGCCGTCAGCTACTGTATCCGTTTTCTTATAAAGGTCTTCCAGATATTTATATTGGTTGGCATAGTCCATGGCAGCATCTGTCTTGGACTTCTTTTCGGTCTCAGTGGTTATGGTATCGTGGGCGTCTCTTAAGCTCTGTAAAACCTCTGCCAGGGTCTTGCCCTCAAGCTTTGTACCATCCTTGTATTCCGCCAATGCCGCATAGGAGGTATACTGTGCTGAGCCCTCTTCCGGAGCGGTATAAAGACCAAGCTTCAAAAGTGCATTTGTACCGGCTGTATTAGCCGCACTGATAGAGAAATCATTGGATGCACCACTCTCCTTGGCAGAGATAAAGAACCTGCGATTGGTCTCATCGAAGGAAGCCTTGAGCCCTGCATCATTAAGCTTATTCACAAATGCTCCCACTGTCATGGAAGACTCAACCTTAATAGTCTTAGGAGTGCCGTCTGCGGCTGTAACATTGATACTACCATCCTCGGTAATACCCAGATCAGAAAGCTTTGACGAAGACTTGATGCCTTCCTTTACCTGACCGCCGGTGAGATAACCTGCCTTGGCAAGCTGTGCAACTGAAAGCTCATGAGAGCCATTAAGCGCACTGCCGGCTGCCGTAACAGATGCCTTAGTGGAATCCGAAACAGAAACCTTTTTCAGACTGTAGGCAGACGAAAACCTCAGTGCATTGATGTCCTTGTACAGACCATACACCTTGGCATTAATGCTCTTATAAGCATCCTGCTTCCAGGACAGCTTTGTCTGAGCCTTGACATATTTGTCTTTTTTAGCGGAATAGGCAGACACCATCGCAGAGACGATAGCCTCTGTATCCAGTCCGGACGTTAATCCTGATAGTCTGATCGCCATATCATTTCCTCCTATCGCTTCTCATCGACCAAGATTCCGGCCATCTCCCATGCCTTTGCAATAAGATCAAGTGTCTTTTCCGCAGGAAGCTCCTTAATGGTCTCCTTGGTATCCTTATCCACTATCTTAATAGTGACGCGATTTGTCTTTTCGTGGATACCAAAGACAGCCTCAGTTCCCTGGGCCTTTCTGTTGATCTCGTTGACAGCTCTCTTGATCGTCTCATGGTTGGGAGCCTGCTCCTCATTGCCGTTCTCATCGTTTTTGGGAGCGCCTGCCACCTGTGCGGTTGCGGCATATGATGCAGCCTGCTCTTGTGCTTTTGTCTCCTGCTCTACCGGAGCAGGGGCGGGAGCCGGAGTCCTAGTAACCGAACTTCCCTGTTCAGGTCGGGTCACCCCAAAATTTGTACTGATTTCCATAACTTACACCTCCATGTGTCGCGTTTTCCGGAACCTCCGGGTTGCTATTACACCAGACAACCTGATGTATTTCACTCCCACGCCATGAGCGCGATAAAAAATGACGTAGAAATAAAGACATTTATAGATATCTCTGTCTGCTATATCGGAGAGGGAATAAAAAAACTTTAGGGCAAATTTAAATTTTTTTAAAAATTATTAAATGCCCTAAAGTTATAGTTTAAGATCCTTCGCGACCCTCAGGATGACACTGCAATCCCGCCACGCTCAGAATGACAAGGGAAAACCCCTTATTATGTCCTGGATAGCGAGCCATCCGGTATGATTGATCAGAACAGGTTCTTCAGTGCCTCCAGGCTGTCGGCGTTCATGGACTCCTTGTTCTCCTCCTGGATCTGGAGGTAAACCTCCTTGCGGTATACGGGAACCTCCTTGGGAGCGGCGATACCGATCTTGACCTGATCGCCTCTCACCTCTAAAATGGTGATCTCCGTATTATTATTTATCATCAGGCTCTCACCCTTTTTTCTCGTTAATGCTAACATAATTTACGCACCTGCCCTTTCCTTCGCCGCCTTAAGTATCTCATATACCGGGTAGCGAACTTCATAATCATCCTCAACAATGAGCTGTCCACCCTTAAGGGTGTCGGTGTTGATGATGATAGGGGCCTTGAGATTGATGGTCATATCCTCGATATTCTTGGGAACCTTGACTGTGACCAGGACATAGAGATTGTCCTCTGTAAGCTCTCCAAGAGGAGCCAAAAGCTCGTCATTGACCGTGGGATTGTACTCGGGGATGATATCTCCGGGCACACATACAGGCATGGCAAACTGGGGCTCGTCCAGTGACTGGAACCACATGATTGCCGTCTGACCGTCCTTTTCTGTATCATATATCAGGGTAAACTTCTTGAGATCCGGAAATCCGACTATACCCTTATCAAGTGTAATGATCTTGTCATCTGCGATATCTACCTCACCAAATAACCTCGTATTAACCCTCATGCTCTTTCTCCTTTTCTACTACTAATAGTCGTGTTTGACTAACACTCAGATATTATACCACACTTAGATATAGTTTAAAAGTGTCTGTTGTCCCAGTTTGCCTGCTGCCGTAAGGGAACTCTGGTAAGCGGTGTGTGCCGCAGTATAGCGCAAAATGATGTCCGACAGATCCATATCATCATTGGTGGACTGGAGCTCCTGCACCGTCTCCTGCTGATTGCTCATACGCGTCTTGGTCATTTCCAGCTGATCACCCTTACATCCCATCTTCGTAATGGACAGGTTCACATCCTCCAGATAACTGTCACAGACGCCCAGCTGGGAAGAATACAGCTTCGACAGGTTGTCATCATAGTAATCCGCCTCTTTCTGCGCCACATCCAGCCACATCTGCAGATTCTTCTGGGAGGTCTCGTCCGCAAACTGATCCTGCTTTTGCATGGTCTTTATCTTGTCCACCTTCTCATGTGCGGATATGGCCCATTCTATTGCACTTATCATGTCTCCCATATCCTGGTAGATATTGTGGTCGATGCACTCGCCGGCTTCCAGATTCACGGTCAGATCCTGATTCTGGGCAACCGTATAATTGATATCGTACCTTTTAAGCTCGCCATCATCAGACAGCTTGTCAAAGAAAAACCCCACATCATCGCTGGTGATCGGTTTTCCCGATACTGCATTTCTGTTTACGTCATATGCATGTTGTATTGCAGCCTGAAGGACTGAGCCATAAGTCGTTTCATTATAAGTCGTATCAGAATAATTCGGATCAAACACATGACCCTCACTTCCCACGCCTGCTCCTTCACTGTCTGTAAGCTGTACACAGTCAAAGTAATACTCGGGACGCAGTTCTCCGGACTTGAAACCTATCTTGCTGTAGTCCACCTCTATTGAGGCGTTACCGGTCATATACTTTGAGGCCAGGGTATTTCCCAGTATCATCTCCCCGGTTTCCTTTATAAAGATGATTTCATTATCATCCACTACTTTTTTATTGCCCTTGGCAGTTGCCCAGGCCGCCTCATTGTCATATACAGTAACCGGGATATTACTAGTAGTATTATTACTATCCTCACTCTGCGATGTGGTCTGTCCCGGCAGGGTATATGTACACCTTATCTCCTGTATGGTGTTGATATCATCATAAGCCAGCCTCAGAGTGTACAGATCGCTCTTTTCTATGGTCATGCTCTTGAGCTCATCCTCCAGATCCGTATGTGTGCGCCCGTCTACCCAGGCCTCACCATTTACCTGTGCCTTAGTGTTTGGAACGGTCACTGTATTGTTATAAAACCTTTTTTGCTTGATCATATCCGCAGTAAGGGGCTCTGTTATATTATAGGCTGTATGTTTGTCCTCACTCATAAATGTGAGGGACTTGTCAGTGCGATAGCCTGTAAAAACGGTACGTCCGGCGTAATCCGCATTTCCCTCGTTGTACACCTGCTCCTGGAGCGCCTTCATCTGTGAAAGGATGGTGTTTCTGTCGTCCTGGGTCAGGGTCTCGGTGGCGCCGCGGTTTGCCAGCGTACGCATGTCAGTGATGATGTCCTTTATATTGGAAAGTGCCGTCTCTGTCACGTTCATCCAGGACTCGGCATCGGGGATATTTCTCTCATAATACTGATTGACCTTGGAAAGAGTGGTCTGCAGTCTCAGGGAGCGCACGGCAATAACAGGATCCTCGCTGGGACGCTGGATCTTTTTCTGGGTGGTCATCTGTGTGTTGCGCTTGTCCACCAGCACCTTTGTGCCGTTGATATTGCCGCCTGCGTTGTTCATTATCATGCTGTTTGTAATTCTCATATTAATCCTCCAAAAAACTTCGCCTTTAAAAAGATCCTTCGCGTGGTTGAAGTCATCTCCGATGACTTCTTCAAGCTTCTGTCTCTGACAGAAGCTTCATCATGCTCAGGATGACATTGCGATCCCACTTTGTTCAAGGTGACAGCTTCAGGATGACATGCCATTTCTTCGTCCTGCTGCTTTGTCATTCTGAGGGCCTTGGCCCGAAGAATCTTACACTCCGGTATTTAAGATCAGCTGATCATACATCTCCGTCATTGTCGATATCACCTTGGACGCCAGATTGTACGCATTTTGGAACCTCACCAGATCCAGCGCCTCCTCATCCTCATCCACGCCTGAGATGGAATCTCTCTGAGCCTGGATGGCATCGATGACATTGGTATAGTTGTCCAAAAATGTCTCACACTCCTGGGTATCAACCGTTATGTCCGCATATATGCACTGCAAAAACTTATCAGCTCCGTTGCCCTTGTAGAAGGTGACCTCGCTCTCCAGCTTCAAAAGCTTTTCCGTAAGGTCATAAGCAGCTATGCCCTTATCGGTGATGGTCCCGTCCTCTTCATAGTACCTGGTGGTGCAGAGTTTTTTTGCATCTGAGGTGAGGGCGTCGGCCACGTCTACATTCAGAGCCGTGAGCCTGTAATATGTATCATCAGAGTTTTTAAATGTAACTGTCACTGTATTGGCAGCCGCCTGTGCCTGTTCCGGAGTTTTACCATCCGCTATAGCCTGGTCATACGCCGCCTGCTTAGCTGTCTCGAGAGGCTTCCTGTAATCATCGCTGAAATCACCTTCCCCGTGGGCTTTGTCATCTGCCACGAAAAACGATACCCCGTGGTCTCCGTTTAAGTCCTTTCCTGTTTGGTGGATATCATTGAACTCCCTGGCAAACTCCCTCAGGAAGGTGTTCATCTGATTCTGATAATAGGGTATCCCCTTAAAGTTGACGGATGATCCTATCTCCAGCCTCTGAGAACGGATCTTCTCCTGAACACTGGGGGCTAGGGCCTGATCCACCTTGAGGGTAATGGCCTGTATCACACCATCGGCATCCACCTCTGCCTCCCAGTCTGTATAGGTGAAAGTATAATTGTTTACAACAAAGGAACCCGAATCCGGCAGATTCAGCTCGGTGATCTTGCCGGTGGACAGGTGTTCCAGTCTGAGTGCTGTCTGCTCCGAGCCTACTGTTATTTCTGCAACCGTACCCTTGAAATTCTGCTCGTCATTTCCATCCCGGACCTCAAAGAGGCTTTTTAAGCTTCCCGAAAGCATCTTGTTGGAAATATTGAATGAGTTCTGGCTGTTCTTCCATATTACATCATACAGTCCATCTACATCAGACTGGTTATTCTTTGCCGTTCTCACCGTAACATCCAGCTCGTTATAATCATAGGTGTCAACCAGAAGCTGTCCGCCTACCTTTACCTTGAACATTGTGGCTCCGGTGTGCATGTCAGGATAATTGGAATTGACAACATCCGACTCCTCGACAGTCACGGTAATAAGACTGGAAAGCTCGTCTATCAAAAGTGCTCTCTGGTCGCGAAGCTCATTGGCCTTGACGCCCTGCTGCTCAATGGTGTTGATCTGCTTGTTCAAAAGGGCTACCTTTTTAGTGATGGAGTTGATATTGTCCACCGTGGACTTGATCTCGTCATTGATGGTGGCCTGAAGCTCCTGAAGATATGTGGCTGTACTTGAAAAATATGTGCAGAGCTTGTCAGCATTACTGATGAACTCGTTTCTGACGGAAGTGTCCCCCGCATTCTTTTTTACGGAGTCCAGGGAATTGAACATTTTTCCCAAAATAGAGGAGAAACCGGGGTTGCTGGCATCATCGGTATAATAGGTCTCTATCTGATCCAGGTAATAAACCTTTTTGTCATAGTATCCCTTGCTGGGATTGGTATACCAGTACTTCTGGTCATAATACTCGTCCCTGATCTGTGTCACGCCCTCTGCCGTCACACCGGTACCGGTGCTGCCGTACTTCTGATATACACGCATGGCAGAAGAAGGGGTAAGCTCTACCTGCTGTCTGGTATACCCCTCCGTCTGGACGTTACTTATGTTGTTGGCTGTGGTATTTATAGACGCCTGAAAGGCATTGAGTCCTGAATATCCTACATGTAATCCGAAAAATGTCGATGCCATAATAAACCTCTTTCATTCCTTACGAAACGGCATTCCATTGCCCGGACTACGTGATCTTCCTGATCACTTACATATAATATATCGACAAATCAATAAAAAAAAATAACCTTGTCATTCCGAGCATGGCGGGGAATCTTAAAAGATCCTTCGCGACCCTCAGGATGACAAGGGAACTGTGTTCGGGATTACATAGACCCTTACAGTGAAGAAATTAGTGTGTCGATCATGGTGCTGAC
>JAILEN010000070.1 GCA_024687655.1 Lachnospiraceae bacterium
TCGATGCTCTTGCCCGCATCCTCCGACGCCACGGCAACGGAAAGGTTGCCCGTAGCCTCCGCCTCATAGGGCGCCCAGTTTGAAAGGATATTAAACCAGGCATACAGGCAGGGGATAACCGACAGACCGATCACCACCACCACCGCCACCACATTGGTGGACATGCGCTTGAAATCGGATAAAAAGATCCGGCCTATGCCCGCCTTTTCCGGGATGATGCGCTCCACCTCGGCCACGCGCTTGTTGTCGATGAGCTCGCCTATGCCCTCATCCTCATCCTCGCCGGAAAATCTCATCAGGTTCTCCTGCATCTGATGATCCATGTACTCCACATACATCAAATATCCCGCAATCCCAAAAAGGGACGCGATCCAGAGTATCAGAAATATCAGCTTGCTGCCGGAGGTCAGGAAACTGATGATAAGAAAGACCAGAGGAAGAAAGATATTGACCTTGATCCCCACATCGATCCTTTTTTTATTCTTCTCGTGCTCCTGTTGCTGGTAGTCACGATATTTTTCATAAGCCTTTTTATAATTGATATTACTCATAGTATTCCGGTCTCCTCCATGCGTTCTTCCATGAAGTGATTAAGCTTCGAAAACGGCTTTCTGATCCACAGCCCCACAGCCAGTGAAACCACGATAAATATGGAAAGCTGGATCAGATACACCAGGTAATCATGTCCGTACATCCCCGCCACACTCTCGCGCATGGCATTGATAGCGTAGGGGAAGGGGAAGAAAATATAAAGCTTCTGGAAAAACTCCGGCAAAAGCTCTATGGGGTACGTGCCCGAGGAACCCGCTATCTGAAGCACCACGATGACCACCGCCAGCGCCTTGCCCACATCTCCGAAGGCAAGCACCAAAGAAAAGATCAGGATGGAAAACGTCAGGGACGTCAGTGCTGCCGCCAACCAGAAATAAAAGGGATGGAGACACTGAACATGGAGCACGTACAAATCTCCCAGCACAATGATCAGAGCCTGGAACTGCCCGAATACGAAAAACGTGGCGTAGCGGCCAAAGTATTTCTCATAGGCCTTGGCCTCGGGATAGCGTGATGCATCCGGAGCCACCCGGAGGATGGCAGTAAGTATCAACGCTCCAACCCATATGGCCAGAACTGTATAAAATGGCGTGACCGCAGAACCGTAGTTTTCCACGGGGTATATCTTTTCAGTATTGATCTGAACAGGCTCGGAGAAAAACTCACCATACTTATCAGGATCACCGGACAGCGTGTTCATGAGGACCTCTACCTTTTCATCCTCAGCTGCATCCTCCACCTTGTCTATGGCGTTTGACAGCCTGTCAGAAAGCATCTTTATGGTATTCCTGGTATCGGTCAGGCTGCGGTTGCCGGCATCGATGGTAGAATCCAGTGATGCAAACACATCATCCATGCCTCCTAAAACTCCGCCCATCTGCTCCATTAAAAGACCAGCATTATCCACCACCTGTTCCAGAGAAACCATGGTGGCATTAAGCTGAGGCATCAGATTATTCTTCACCTGATTCTCGGCGTTCTGAAGCTGCTTTGAAATGGAAGCAAGCTCCTGTGCAGCCAGAGCCTCATCCTCCATAGATGCCTTTTTGGCACGGTCGATCTTTGCTGCCGTGGAGTTATTAAGCTGAGTCTGCATGGAGTTGATCTGGGTGCTCAGCATGTTTATGGCTTTTATGACTTGCTTGATATTTTCTACGTTAGAGCTCTTGTTTGAGGTCACGCCTGAGGACTCGTTTGAATTCTTGTCGATCTGCTGCTTCACGAAATCAAGGGCCTTTTGCGCCTCTTCATACTGTGCCAGCTTCTCCTCGGCATCTTTTTTAGCCAGTTCCATTTCCTGCTTGGCTATTTCTATGTCCTTTTTCCTTTCGGCCTCGATCCTTGCCTTTTCCTCTTTGGACTTATTCTTCAGATCTTCAGGCACATAACCGGCAACCAGCTCCTTATACTCCTTTTCTTTTTCTTCAGCTGTTTTTACCGCATCGTTGGCCGCTTCCTTTTTTTCATCGACATCCTTTTTAGTATCTTTGTATTTTTGGGAGACCTCTGAATACATGGCCTGATCCAAAGCGTCCAGCTCGCTTGTCAGATCATTGGTATCCTTTATGCACTGCTGCACAGCATCGGCCATCTTGTTGATGTCGCCGCTTAAGGTACCCTTTTCCAGGGTCTTTTGCATATCATCAAGAGTTTTTTCTATACCGTCAACGGTATTATTGACCTTATCAAAATAGGAATTGAGAGTACCCTGGCTTTTGGACAGGGACTCAGCCGCATCATGGAGGGACTGTCCTGCCTTTTCGGACTGCTGCTTCATATGCTGGGTGTCGCTGCTGGCAGTTCCGGATGCACGACTTAATACCTCGTTGCCCGCCATAGCCGCATCGATGGTATCAACATAGGAATCAAGTTCGTCACGGATCTTTTTAAGCTTGTCGATAAGCCCGTCAATACCACCGTCTTTTTCAATCTCGTCAGACAGGTCGTTGGCATCGGCAAAAACCGTAGTGGTCATGGTCTGAACGAACTTTTCATTGATATTATTCTGGATGGTCTCCACCACGGTATCGGATATCTTTGTAGCCACCGGATTGATCTTCTGGTTCTGATAGAAGGTGAGTATGGGCTTATGGACATCCTCCAAAAACACGTTGTACATATCATAGGTAAAGTCCTCGGACACCACAATGGCACCATAGTAGGTGCCGTCGGTGACACCCTCTATGGCCTCGTCGGCAGTTTCCACAAACTGCCAGTCTATCTTGTCGTTGTCGTGGAGTTCTTTGATCAGCTCGTCACCGGCGTTTTCGTACTCGCCCTCATCGGTGGTGTAGCCCTTGTCCAGGGATACTGCCGCCATCTTGAGGTTGCCGGTGTTGCCGTAGGGATCCCAGTTTGAGAAAATGTTTGCCCAAGCGTAGAGGGCTGCAAGAAAGCAGGCCCCCACTACGATCACCAGGCAGAATGGATTTTTCCATAGATTCTTTTGGTCAGTAAAAAATATCTGATTTATCATGTTCATGTCTAGTTTTCCTTGGTCATAAATAAAGATTCTTCGTCGCTTCGCTCCTCAGAATGACAAAGAACATCTTTCCTGTCATCCTGAGCATGGTGAAGTTTCTGCCAGAGGCAGAAACCCGAAGAAGTCATCGGAGATGACTTCAACTTAGCGAAGGATCTTATACCCCAAAATACTCCAGTATATATTTAGCAATAAAATCAAAACCTTCAATGGTTCCAAAATTCTTCCCTGACGGAATGGGCTTTCCATACATCAAAAGAGGCACACACTCCCTGGTGTGATCTGTCCCGGTATAACCGGGGTCACAGCCGTGGTCCGCAGTGATCATCAGGATATCGTCATCCTTCATAAGTGCGGTGATACGTGGCAGCTGCTCATCGAAATATGAAAGGGCTCCGGCATAGCCGTCAATATCACGGCGGTGTCCGTAGATCATATCCGTATCCACGAGATTTACGAACATGAGCCCGTCAAAGTCACGCTCCATCCATTTAATGGTCTTTTCAATACCGTCGGGATTGCCCTCACAGCGTACATAATCGGTGACTCCCCGCTCCGCAAAAATATCATATATCTTGCCCACGGAAAGCACGTCGTAACCCCTGGCCTTTAAGGTATCCATCACTGTCTCCCCGGTGGGCTCCAGTGAAAAGTCATGACGTCTGGTGGTACGGGTAAAACTGCCGGGCTCACCGATAAAGGGTCTGGCGATCACACGGCCCACCCCATGCTTGCCCACCAGCATTTTTCTGGCCATGCGACAATACTCATAGAGTGTCTCCACAGGTACAATGTCCTCATGGGCTGCGATCTGGAACACGGAATCTGCACTGGTATATACAATGAGGGCTCCGGTTTCCATATGCTCCTTACCGTAGTCCTCTATAACCTGTGTACCCGAGTATGGCAGATTACAGAGCACCTCGCGTCCGGTGAGCCTTTTGAACTCATCCAGCACCTCATCGGGGAAACCGTTGGGGTATGTAGGGAAAGGCTGCTCGGATACTACTCCTGCCATCTCCCAGTGTCCCGTGGTGGTGTCCTTGCCCTTTGACTTTTCTATCAGTCTGGCAAAGGCTCCCGTGGGATGATCGCATCCTGCTATCTCCACATCATCAATATTGAAAAGTCCCATCTCCTTCATATTGGGAAGATGAAACTTGTCACTTTTCGAACAGGACAATAATGTGTTGCTGCCCTCGTCACCGTACTCCGCTGCGTCGGGTGCATGTCCTATCCCGGCACTGTCCAAAACTATAAGGATCGCTCTCTTACTCATAAACCCTCCTGAAAAATATAAGGATGCTCCAATAGTGGAGCATCCTTAAATGCGCTTATTAGTTATACTTGCGTTTTCTGGCTGCCTCAGACTTTTTCTTGCGCTTAACGCTGGGCTTCTCGTAATGCTCACGCTTGCGGATCTCCTGCTGGATACCGGCCTTGGCACAATTTCTCTTGAAGCGGCGAAGTGCGCTGTCTAAAGACTCGTTTTCCTTAACAATAACACTTGACATATATCTACCCTCCTTCCGGAGATAATCTCATGGATTACCGTACTTGGTGCCTGCGCAGACACCTTTTGATATTTTAATCGCAAAGACCTGATTTGTCAACGATTTTATGAAATCCTTTTATATCCTTCGGTTTTCTCTTCAACAGGGCTTTCAATAGGGCTGTAAAAACATCACCGTATTTCCGGGAACCGAAAGTCCTCCGCCGAAGTCCACCTCAGTGCCGCTCACCAGCTCATGTGCGCGTCCGGCTCCAAAATCCATATGAGCCGTCCAGTCATTGTCCTCACAGTTGATGGCTATCAGCATACGGTCATCACCGCACCTGCGCTCCATGATACAGTGGAGGTTCTCCAGAACAGGAGCAGAAAAGTCTCCATACTGCAGGGCCCTGCTTGAAGAAAACGCTGCTGCCATATTGGCCACCTTATCCGTCAGTTCATTCCACTGAGGCTCATCAATGGCAGGTCGCAGTCCTGGATCACCGTCCTTTTTGTCACCGGTGATGCCCCACTCGCTGCCGTAATACACTATGGGGATGCCGGGCATGCCAAAGGCGATGCCATATGCCAGTGCGATATGCTCCTTTTTGTTCAATATGGAAGCGATACGGCTCACATCATGGTTGTCCACAAAGGAAAACATGTGGGCACCCTTGTACAGAGTCCACTCCTCCGGACCGAACTGCCTCTTTAGTGAATGTACTATCTCAAAGAGATTGCCGGAATTGAGAGCCGAATGGATGCCCTTGTAGCACTCATAATTGGTGACGGAGTGGCACATACCCTCATTCATGATCACCTTGTAATCACCGTGGAGCATCTCTCCTACCAAAAAGAAGTCCTGCTTGATCCCATCACAGGTGCCGCGAAGCTCTGACAAAAATCCCCGGTCCACCATGTAGGCCACATCCAGCCTCAGTCCGTCTATATCATATTCGTCTATCCATGACCTGACACAATCCAAAAGATGTCCCCGGACATCGGGATTCTGAAGGTTCAGCTTTACCAGGTCGAAATTACCTTCCCAGCCCTCATACCAGAAGCCGTCATTGTAATTGGAATTACCGTCAAAGCTCAGATGAAACCAGTCACGGTAGGGTGAATCCCATTTCTTTTCCTGCACGTCGCGAAAGGCCCAGAAGCCTCTGCCCACATGATTGAAAACACCGTCGATCACAATCTTTATATCAGCATCATGAAGTGCACTGCAGACCTCTGCAAAATCTGCATTGGTACCCAGCCTGGTGTCTATCTTTTTATAATCTCTGGTGTTATAGCCATGGGTGTCTGACTCAAAAATGGGAGAAAAATAAACAGCACCTATGCCAAGCTTTTTAAGATGCGGTATCCAGTCCTTAACCTTAAGGATATTATGAGTCAAAACCCCGTCGTTTTCGTATGGTGCCCCGGTAAGGCCCAGGGGGTAAAACTGATAAAATACTCTTTCAAATGCCCACATATAATCTCCTTATTTTTCCATCAACTTCTTCGCCTGCTCCACGGTATCCATGTACATGTGGATCAGCTTGTCGTGGTTGGCATCAATAAACTTCTCCGAGATCTCACGGTTCTTCTCATTTTCCGTCTGATTTCCTGCAGACTCCATACGACGTGCGAAATCATAGAGCGCGTTGGCTCCGATGTTTCTGGAGGATGACTTTAATGCATGAACGTAAATGGTATAGTTCTTCCAGTCGCGCTCGTCAAAAGCCCTGATGAGCTCATCCCTCTTTTCTGAGGAAATCCCCACAAACATCTTGACCACATCAAAGTAGAGACGCTCGTTATTGCCGAAGAATACCATACCGTCGCTCTTGCTGATAAGTTCCTGATCGTCCTCATCCTTGCCCTGCTCCACAGCAGGAGCTGCTTCAACCTCGTTAAGCTGGGCTCTCCTGGGTGCCTCCTCAAAGCCTCCATCCCTGCCCTTTTCAATGATAAGTGCGGGATCCAGATGCTTTTTGACCATAGCCTCCAGTTCCTCTCCACGGACGGGCTTGGACAGGTAGTCCACGAACCCCTCATTCATGTACATCTCCTTCATGCCGGCAATGGCATTGGCAGTAAGCACGATGATGGGAGATCCCTCGCACTTGTTGTCATCCATATCGTGGATCTGATGCAGGGTCTCGATACCATCCATCTCGGGCATCATGTGATCCAAAAAGATGATATCAAAATGCTCCTTCTTCATCTTTTCAAGGCAGGCAAACCCGCTTTTGACCACAGTGACCTTGGACTTGATGCCCTTGAGCAGGTTCATTACCACCACCAGGTTCATCTCGTTATCGTCCACTGCCAGGATGCTGGCATCAGGGGCGATGAAGTCATTCTCATAGACCTCCTGTACTCCGCGATGATCCTGGGCATACTCGGAAATAGTAGTCTCACCCAAAATCTGCTGGGACAGCTCCACAGTAAAAGTGGTGCCCTTTTCATATACACTGCTGACTAAAAGCTTACCCCCCATCAGCTTGACTATCTCGTTGGTAATGGCAAGTCCCAGACCAGTACCCTCGATATCCCGGTTCTTATCCAGATCCAGACGCTCAAAGGTATGGTAGAGCTTGTCCATATCCTCGTCCTTGATACCGATACCCGTATCCTCAATGATGAACCTGAGGCGGATATAGGGCAGGTCGTTTTTAATGGTACGCTCACCCTCAACAGTAAAATGAACGTGACCGATCTTGGTATATTTTGCAGCATTATTAAGGATGTTGATGAGCACCTGCTTGAGCCTCACCTCATCACCTAAAAGAGTATCCGGCAGGGACTCGTCCACATCATAGAAAAAGTCCAGGTTCTTTTCCTTGATCTTCATCCTCACCATGGTGGACACATCATGGACCACCTCCGACAGGTGATAGTCCGCCGCGATGACTTCCATCTTGCCGGACTCGATCTTGGACAGGTCCAGGATATCATTGATGATCTGCAAAAGGGTGTTGCCGGCATGCTGGATATTCTGGGCATACTCCACCACATTCTGGTCACGGCTCTCACGAAGTATCATCTCATCCATGCCTAAAATAGTGTTCATGGGTGTCCTGATCTCATGGGACATATTGGCCAAAAAGTCGCTTTTTGCATTACTGGCCTCAACCGCATCCTCTCTGGCCTTTTCCGCCTCACGCTGGGACTCAATGGCCTCGGCTCTGGCCGCAAGGGCGTCATCCTTGGCCTTTTCCGCATCCTCCCTGGCATGCTCCGTCTCCTCCTTGGACCGCTCCAGGGCGTCGATGGTATCCATGAGCTTGTAGTAATCGGGAGTCTCCAATGTTAAAAACAGGATGAAGCTGCCCAAAAGAGCCGTAAAATAGGTCAGCATCATATCCACGGTCTGGGTGGTCTGGATGAGTATCATCACCGAGACCGCCGCCGCCGACATCATGATGTAGTTGAAACTCCTGGGCTGATAAGCCTTTCTGTAGATGATCAGCACCACGGATGCGAAGATGATGAAATACAGGGAGATAAAATACACCCCGTATACATAGTGTTTTTCATGGACAAAGTTTTTTGCCTCGTCCACATAATAATAAAAATGGAAACGCAGGTTAAGAAGCTGCAAAATATAACTGGTGATCAGTATAATATTATTGATAATGCGTGGCAGGATGTGCATGTCCTTAACATAGGAATACACATAGCTGACAAGGAAATATGAACAGGTGGCCGTACCAAAGCCACTGATCATATTGGAAAACATGACAAACCATGTCGGAAGATCCTGTGAATAAAAAGCCGCACCGTTGGCCACTATCTCAAGGACAGCGGAGATGGTGGTGGCCAGCACAAACTTGCGGAAAGCACGCATGGTGGCATCCGCCTTGGGATATCTGATGAATAAAAACAGCGACAGAACTGCGCCAAACAGCACTGCTGCCACTGAATAGCTGGCATTAAAACGTGATAAAGCATTCAATCCCTGTTCTAACATAGACCCCTCCGAAACAGATCAAGAGTGTGTCACATCCGTCCGACAAAAAAGGACAGACTTATCTTATTATTATAGATTTTCAGGGCAAAAAGGTCAATAAAATCATAAGTTCATTATCTATCTCCTTAAGCCGCACATCCTGCGGACTGTTTTTCAGGAGATTGTCCCGAATGGCTGTAAGCCGTTTTTTCTCTGCTTTCAGATATCCGGCGAGTTTTTCCGGTTCCGCCAGGCCATACCGGAGTTCGAATTCCGAAAGTTCCATGTGTTTTCCATCTCTGTGCTCCACGGTCATGACAAAGTAATGCTTGCCCTCATCCTCCAGGCAATCCTCGGAAATGATATGATAGCCTTCCCTGCATAAAAAAGACCTGAACTCCATGAGATGGGACTGGGGCGAGAGCACCAGACACCTGGCCTTTTGGGCAATATCCGCACCCCGGGTCAGGATATCCTCCATGAGAGGACCACCCATGCCGGATATCACGATGACATCCGCCTCGCCGGGATGCATCTCATCCAGTCCGTCGGAAAGACGGAGGATGATGCGGTCCTCAAGTCCCGCCTCCGCCACGTGCTGTGCCGCCCTCTCAAGAGGCCCTTTTCGCACATCAAGGGCGTATGCCTTTTGGCACACACCCTCGCTCACAGCCCAGATGGGCAGATATCCGTGATCACAGCCCACATCGCAGAGGGTGGAACCCTCAGGGATGCGCGATGCTATGGTTTGAAGTCTTGTAGATAACTGTAATTTCATAGGTTAAGATCCTTCGCTGCGCTCAGGATGACAGAGAATAGCATCCGGGAATGTCTACACCTCCATCAGTATGGGCATGATCATGGGTCTGCGCTCCGTCTCGTGCCATACGAAATCGGAAAGTGCATTTTTAACCTCGTTTTTGATCTTGCCCCAGTCGGTAACCCCGTTTTCCTCCAAAGCCTCCACCGTATCATTGAGCACGGCCCTGGCAGAGTCCATCAGATCCTCACTGTCCCGGACATACACAAAGCCGCGGCTGACGATATCCGGTCCTGCCAAAATACGTCCGCTGCCTGACTCCAGTGTCATCACCACCACGATGATGCCATCCTCCGATAGCTTCTGTCGATCCTTTAATACTATATTTCCGACATCGCCCACTCCCAGTCCGTCCACCATGATGGCGCCGGTATGGACATTGCCGTTTACCGCAGCCTCACCCGTCTGCTCATCAAACTCCAGTATGTCACCGGATGAGAGGATGAAAATATGCTCGCTGTCATATCCCAGCTGTCTTGCTATGGACTCCTGAGCCTTCAGGTGCTTGTACTCTCCATGGACAGGAACCGCGTATTTGGGCTGCAGCAGGGTATAGATCAGCTTGATCTCCTCCTGGCAGGCGTGGCCGGATACGTGTACATCCTGGAACACCACGTTAGCTCCCTTTTTGTAGAGAGCGTTCATGATATTGCCCACCGCCTTTTCATTTCCAGGTATGGGATGGGATGAAAAAATGATGGTGTCATTGGGCTTGATGGCTATCTTTCTGTGGGTGCCGTTGGCCATGCGGGAAAGTGCCGCCATGGACTCACCCTGAGATCCGGTAGTTATGATGACCGTCTGTTCGTCGGGATAGTTTTTCAGCTCATCAACAGAGATCAGGGTATTGTCCGGGACATTGAGGTATCCCAGTTCTGATGCAGTGTTGATGATATTCACCATGGAACGCCCCTCCACCACTACCTTACGGCTGTACTTGTGAGCGGAATTGATGATCTGCTGCACACGGTCCACGTTGGATGCGAAGGTGGCAATGATGATACGGGTGCTGTTGTTCTCGGCAAAAATGTTATCAAACTGACGGCCCACGGTACGCTCCGATGCCGTAAAGCCGGGCCGTTCCGCATTGGTACTGTCGCACATCAGGGCCAGCACTCCCTTTTTCCCTATCTCGCCGATACGCTGCAGATCTATGGCATCGCCGAAAACAGGAGTATAGTCAACCTTGAAGTCCCCGGTATGGAATATAACTCCAGCGGGGGTATAAATTGCGAAAGCAGCCGCATCTGAAATAGAGTGGTTGGTCTTTACAAACTCCACTCGAAACTCGCCGATATTAATGGATTGGCCGAACTTCACCACCTTTTTTCTCACCTGGGAAGAAAGCCCATGCTCCTGCAGCTTGTGCTCGATAAGTCCCATGGTAAGCTTGGTGGCGTAAATGGGGATATTGATCTCATGAAGCACGTAGGGAATGGCTCCTATGTGATCCTCGTGTCCGTGGGTAATGAAAAGGCCCCTGACTCTGTCTTCGTTTTCCAGAAGATATGAGATATCCGGGATGACCAGGTCGACTCCCAGCATATCGTCTGTGGGGAATGCCAGACCGCAGTCCACCACAATAATACTGTCCCCGTATTCGAAGGCAGTAATGTTCATCCCGATCTGCTCTAATCCGCCGAGCGGGATGACTTTCAGCTTATTTGATTTTTCTTTGCTCAAAATTCCTCCTAAAACCGATGTCGCTTCTGATAAGATTCCGCTCAGAATGACATCATCCGTCTAGTCCTCTAAATCAAGGTCGTCCACGAGTTCTTTGAACACACTCAGTACTGCATCCCACTCCGCGTCATCCTCGACGAATTCATATGTCTCCTCTTCGCCATCGGTGGATACGCATTTTAAAATGGATGCCTCACCCTCACTGTCTACTGCGTCCGGATCCTCGTCGGAAACCAAAAGATAGTGAACCTCATTGATAGTTGTCTCTTCTATTACAAAAAACGGTATCTGCTCACCGTTTTCCGAATCAAAAATTATCTGTTCCATTATCCAAATACTCCTGTAAAATTATCGCTGCTGCGATCTTGTCAATATATTTCTTCCGATCCTGCTTTTTTACTTCCATATCACCCAGGATCTCATCTGCCTCAACGGTGGTAAGCTGCTCATTTACAAAAACCACGGGCAACCCGAAACGACGCTCCAGCATGTCCCGAAACTCTCTGGTCTTTTCGCACCTTTCGCCCTCGCTGCCGTCCATGTTAACGGGGTAGCCCAAAACTATCCTCGACACACCGAACTGCTCTATCAGCTCTCCTATCCGTGCCAGAGTGCGACGCAGCTTGCTCTCTGAGGTACGGGTGATGGTCTCAACAGACTGCGCAGTCACAAATAAAGGGTCACTCACCGCGACCCCTACTGTCTTTGCACCAAAATCGAGTCCCAAAATGCGACCGTCCATACCGATTAATGCTTGAAGCCCTCGGTATCGATATAGTTTTTCAAAAGCTCCTCAACCAGCTCGTCACGCTCCACCTTCATAATGAGGCTGCGGGCGCTCTTGTGACTGGTGATGAATGTAGGATCTCCTGACATGATATATCCTACGATCTGATTCACCGGATTGTAGCCCTTTTCCATCAATGCTCCGTAGACCTGGGCAATAATGTCCTTGACACCGACTCCGGCTTCCTTTTCCACCTTGAAATACTGTGTGTTAGAAAGATCCTGCATGAAAAAACTCCCTCAATATCTATCCCTAAAGGATCGAAATAATTGCTTATATTCTAACCCATCTCGACTAAAATGTAAAGTTTTTGTAACAATTAGACGGCGTAAATTTACTGTCAGTTGAGAATAAGTAGAGTACCCCTGCATCGGGTATACAGAATCGATCCAGATGGGTGTATTTTACTACTACCGTATCCTCCTGTCAAAAATGGGTGCCCTGCGTCCGCTTCGCTCCCGC
>JAILEN010000117.1 GCA_024687655.1 Lachnospiraceae bacterium
CTGCGCTGAATATAATCTTTACTACACGATCTGCTTTCCCCATTTTACTTTCCCCACAAAAAACCCGGAGAAAAAATCTCCGGGCGAGATTATAACACATATTTTATTATTTGAAAACGATATGTCATCCCTTCAGGTCTCTGGACTGACGGTCCATGTCCTCCACCACGATGTCATAGATCTCGCCGTGGGTGCGGCAGTAGGAAAGCACATCCCAGGGCTCGTTGGTGTGATAGTGGAGCTTGATTATTGCCTTCTCACCATTCTCGTCCTCACCGCTGTCTCCGGCGATGACCATGGAATCTCCCTTAACGTTGGAAAGCAGATACTCCCTGATCTCGTCCGTCAGATCATCGGCCACATCATCTGCATCTTCCCCGTCCTCCACATAAAAGTCCAGAAGAAGCTGGGTATCATATCTGAATTCTATTGACTGCTCAGGCATTGCCATTTTAAAACACCTCCTTTTTCAAATACTCCTCCCAGGCATCCATCCCCTCACCTGTCTTGGCAGACACAGGGAAGATCTTTACATCCGGGTTGAGTTTTTTAACATGCTCCATACACAGGTTGAGATCGAAGGTGAAAAAGTCCTTCGTATCCATTTTCGTGATGACCAGTGCGTCGCACATGGAAAACATCAGCGGATACTTCAGAGGCTTGTCATCTCC
Organism: Lachnospiraceae bacterium; assembly: GCA_024687655.1. GTDB lineage: Bacteria > Bacillota > Clostridia > Lachnospirales > Lachnospiraceae > JAILEN01. The sequence continues at coordinate 672 of JAILEN010000117.1, forward strand.
CTCGGGCACCGACAGGATCATCACGTTTTTATGGGCTCCCGTGTCAAACTCCGCGGGACAGATCAGATTACCCACGTTCTCCAAAAATGCGATCCTGATCCCATCCAGTTCCATGCCCTCCAGTCCGGTACGGGTCATCCCCGCATCCATGTGGCACATGCCGTCGGTGTGCACCTGAACGCTTTTTGCTCCCAGGGCCTCGATCTTTACCGCATCCACATCCGACTCTATGTCTGCCTCAAGCACCGCTATGGGAAGCTCGTGGTTCATATCGGTAATGGTCCTGGATAAAAGCGTGGTCTTGCCGGAACCCGGGGAACTCATAAGGTTGATGAGAAGCATCCCCTTTTCCCGAAGCTCCTGTCTCAGCACCTCGGCATCACGGTCATTGGACTCGGTAACGCTTTTATGAAGTTCTATTACTCTCGCCATGATTCTATCTCCTTTGTAAGCCAGGCTATCCACTCCGCATATCCGTCACCATTCAGGGAGGATACAGGGAATATGGGCATATCCCTGTTCAGGTCACCCACGGCGGACGAAAGCTTTTCCATATCAAAATCGAAAACTGCTGCCGCATCGATCTTGTTGATGAGCAGGCAGTCACTCACCGTAAACATCAGCGGATATTTCAGGGGTTTGTCATGTCCCTCGGGCACCGACAGGATCATAACCCTTTTGGCTGCGCCCACATCAAACTCCGCAGGACACACCAGATTGCCCACATTCTCCAGAAATACCACATCCAGATCGTCATAGCCCATCTCGTCCAGGCCGCGCTTTGTCATATCAGCATCCATGTGACAGGATCCACCGGTGTGAAGCTGGATGACCTTGGCTCCGGTCTTTTCTATAGTCTCAGCATCAACTGTGGAATCCACGTCTGCCTCCATGACTCCAATGCGATACCTGTCCTTCAGTGCGTTGATGGTGCGGACCAGGGTAGTGGTCTTGCCGGCACCGGGAGATGCCATCAGATTCACCAGAAAGACGCCCTTTGACCTGAGGTCGTCTCTGACCTCCTTTGCCACGGCGTCATTATCCGCAATGACTCTTTCTTTTACTTCTTTAACAGCTATTGCACTCATCTCATTCTCCTACTATTAACTCAATGGAATGTATTATACATAAAAACCGGGGATTACACCACTACCAAATACCCAGATTTGTATTTTTTGGAAATAATTCAAAAAATTCTGATTTAAGTATAAATTATCTGACAATTGCTCCGATATATGAGATAGAAGGACCGGTTGGACGTTCGTTCAAAACAAGGAGGTGTGTGGTATGGATGGAATGATTACCATGATGATCGCACCGGTCATGATGAAAAACAATCCGAATAAGGAAGACAAAAAGGCAAAAAACAAAGACAACAAGAGCAAGGCAAAAAAACGTGAACAGGAATCTCCTTTTGCAGAGGAATTCGCAGCAACCTACCAGCATGACCCCTACGCCGAGCTCAATGGTGTTACTTACAAGAGACCAGGGAGTTTAAAGTATTGACTCGAAAAATGCAAGCATTTTCCTCGTTATAGTTTTAGTCCTACGGACTTGCATTTTATAAATAAAATGCGAAGCTGCAAAGCAGCTTCAAAAGCTATATTTTCCCCTCCTCTTTTCATACTTTTATAACGAAAACGGATCCGCAACTCCCCCTCGGATCCGTTTTCACGTGTAAACCATTATATTACGGAGGCTGTCCTCCTACATCTGGTGACGCACCACAAGGTACTCATCACCGTCACGATAATAAACACAGGTCTGATGGCCGGATGAGACTACTCTGCCATAGTCATCCTCGTCCATGTCCACACTGCAATAATAATCCTCGTCCTCCTCGTCATATTCCAGGTAGGCGCAGGTATCACATAAACTCATAACTACCTCTACAGCAACTCGATCCAGTGTCTGGTATACTCGACGATGGCATCCTTGGTGCCCTCAAGCCCCAGCCTGGAGATATTCACCGACAGATCGTAGGCTCTGGAGTCGCCCCACTTGAAATCGCAGTACTGCTCATGGAACTTTTTCCTCATACGGTCTATCCTGGTTATCTTGGTCATGGCATCCCGCTCCGAAAGTCCCTCGCGGTCACAGACACGGATCACCTTGTCATACATGTCAGCCATCACAAAGTAGGTGATAAGCCCCGGGTAATCACGAAGCACCATACCTCCGCAGCGCCCCACAATGACAAAGGACTCTCCCGCCTCTGCACGCTCACGGATAAAATCAAACTCCATCCTGGTGAGGGTCTCTGCGGTGTCACTGGAATGGCCTCTCACATGACGGGTAAGAAGAGGTGACCCCTTTTCCTCATACTCCGCCATCTTGGCCGCATGCTCCGGCTTGTCCTTAAAGATCTCCTCTAAAATGTTTCTGGAATAATACTTAAGACCGAACTCCTGGGCAATGGCCTGCGCGATCTTGTGACCGCCACTGCCGAATTCACGCTCCAAAGATACAAGAACCTGCTTACCCATAATCTCGCCCCCTTTCGAGTAAAATGTTGGATGATCCAACCTCCTTTATTAATTGTATTGTAACACGAACAAACCTTTTTTTCACTATAAAAATCAGGTATGTCCCTTTTATTTTGTCTGCTTGTTTATGTAATTGGATTTGTATTTCGAATACAATATCCTCTGGCTCTTATACAGTCCGTAATAACCGGAGATGGTGTAGCTTATAGCCACGGCTATCATAAAATATGGCGCTGCCTCCATACCGAATACCTCCACCAAGAGGATAAAGGATGTAATGGGACAGTTGGTAACACCGCAGAAAAATGCTCCCATGCCGATGGCCGCCAGAAGCAGCGTGGTGGAAGGCGAGGCTCCGAAGAGGAATGCAAAAAAGACACCCAGCGAAGTGCCTATACAAAATGAAGGCACTATCTCTCCGCCACGATACCCGGCAGAGATGGATATCACCGTAAATATCATCTTGGGAATGAAGGCATATGCCAAAACCTCTCCCCCGGGGGTAAAGGCTGCATTTATAATGCTTATTCCCGTTCCGTTATAGGTCTGGTCTCCCATTATAAGGGTCAAAACCAGAACCAGTATGCCCCCCACAAAAGCCCTGACGTAAGGGTTGTGGGCACGCTTTTCCGCAGCCCGCTCCGTACGTGTCAGAAGTATGCAAAAGACCATGGACGCCAGACCGCACGCCACTGCAAAGAGTGCCACTATCACTGCCCATTTTACGGAAAGCGCCGGCACCTGAAGTATCCTGTAGCTTAAATTGGGAAATCCGAAATACCCGGCAATGGCCCGGGCAATGAGGGCGGATATCACACAGGGCATCAGCGCCGCATAGTGCATGATCCCCACAGAGACAACCTCCATGGAAAAAACTGCCGCCGTAAGGGGCGTACCGAACACTGCCGAAAATGCCGCGCTCATTCCGCACATGATGATGGTGTGCTTGTCCTGATCGTCCAGTTTAAAAAGCCTGCCTATGGCGTTGCCGATGCTGCCACCCATCTGTAGGGCAGCTCCCTCTCGTCCCACGGATGCTCCCACCAGATGGGACAGGATGGTAGACACAAAGATCAGTGGCGCCATCCTCAGGGGTATCTCATCCTGTGACTGTATGGCCGAAAGCACCAGGTTCGTACCCGATGCGGTGTATGTGGCATTACGATCCCTGAATACCCGGTACATATAGACTATGACCATGGCTCCAAAGGGCAGAAAGAATAAAAGCCACTCATTCTTTAACCTGAGATCCGTGACCACATTCATAAACCAGCAGAACGCTGCTCCCACCGGTCCTATCACAAGTCCGGTGATGCAGGCAAAGGCCACCCACTTGCCTACCGCCACAGCCCTCCTGGCGTCATGCTCCATTTTTTCCTTAAAACGTTCCTTTGTCACCTTATTCTCCTTTAAGATCCTTCGCTTTGCTCAGGATGACATTGGGGGGATAATCTTCACTGTCATTCTGAGGACTTTAGTCCGAAGAATCTTTTATCTCACGGAAATAATCATATTTTAAAACATAATCATTTTTCCTGATGAGCGCCATCCCCTCTTCAGTGCCCTCCTGGACAAAACCGTTTTTATCCAGATATCCCTTGTCCGGGAAGAACACGCATCCCTCATAGCCCGGATCGAAGATGTCGCTGCCCACATAGTTTTCCTCCCTGTATTTTATACCATAGAGGTTCAAAAGTGTAGGCAGTATATCCACCTGGGAATTGATCTTGCCCACATTGTGAGGGGTGGTCCCATCCTGCCAGATGATCATGGGGGTACGGTTGATCAGGTCCCCGGTGGCATGCTTGTGATCAATTACGATGGTCTGGTCGGTTAATGTATACAGATAGTGATCTGCAAAAGCCACGATGACGGTATCCTCCAAGAGCCCGTTGTCCTCAAGCCCCTGTAAAAGAAGTTCCACAAAATGATCCGTCTCCTTTGCATACAGCCTGGCCATGCCCTCCTCGTCAGTGGGCATGTCAAACTCACTGATGCCGTCCACCTGTGCCAGATACCGGCCCAGTGAACTGTCAGCACTAAAGGGAGTATGGGGAGTATAGGTGATGATATAATCCACAAAGGGCTTATCATGCTTAAATATCCCATCATAAAAGCCCTCGTCCAGGATCAGTTCACGGTCCAACTCCCGCGACAGGTCGTCATCCGCATACTCATGCTCATCCATGAGTCCCCGGTAGCTGTCAAATCCCCAGTTTTCATAATTGATGCCCCGGGAATAGTACTCCCTGGTATTCATATGAAAAGCGTTCACCTCATAACCTGCCTTTTTGAAAAGCCTTGGCATGGAATATGGAAAGTGGTTCGTAGAAAATGAATATCCGTTTTTGGTATAGGTCATGGGAGTCACATATCCGATATTCACCGCCATTTCAGAGTTGAATGTGGAGCCGCCTCCGTTGTAAAAGGAATAATGCCTGGAGAAATTGATCCCCTCCTGCTGCATGCGGTACAAGGTAGGGGTGGTCTCCCGGTCTAAAAGCCACGAGTCCAGTCCCTCCAGCTGCAGGATGATCAGGTTCTTTCCCTCAAACATCCCCGTGCAGTCATTTTTAGGATGCTCTGTATTCACGGAAAAAATCTGCTCCAGCTGCGCCAGCTCCTGGGGGTCCCTGTCCCCCTCCGCCTTCAGATAAGTCATATAGGCATCCCGGACAGTGTACTCATAAAAGCCGCAGATGATGAAATCCTTATTTGAGTCGTTGAAGTTCTCGTAGACGTTTCTGGCATTCCTCCAGGTGTCCCACTCCAGTCCGGAATTCTTTTTCCCATAGAACAGGGGCAGGAAAAAATGTATCACCAGAAAAGCAGCTGCCAGAACGATCATGCCCCGGACATTGATGCTGTCTCTTTTTTTAATGTGAAAAAGACTGTAGAAAAAAACTATGAGAATAGGCGCCGCAAACACGTAGATCAGGGGGCTGGTGGAAAGCATGGTCTGCCCCACGTATCCGCCGCCCTCCCCTGCCATCTGGGCCAGGTTGAAGCTGAAAAAGTAACTTGTGAGATTAAAATAGATGGCGTTGGCCAGGTACATGGTAAAAAACGCCGCAAAGGAAGCAAGGTAAATGATCCTGCCTGGCCAGCCTCCTATCATCACCACAATACCGATGATCAGCACGATCCAGATCACCGTAAACATGATGGCAGAAAACACAGCTGTCTGCCTGAAATAATGTATGCCCCGGGCAAAAAATCTCAATGCCAGATCCATAAGGATAAAGGGCAGCGCCATCACTATGAATATAATTAATCTGTTTTCCTGTTTTTTTTCGTTCATATCACTTGTTTAAGATCCTTCGCTACGCTCAGGATGACACCTACGGGAATCTCATTGTTTTTATCCTAAAAACAATGAGCGGCATTCTGAGGAGCAACGCGACGAAGAATCTTTATTTCGCAGGTCCGGTCTTGTCCGTCTCGATATCCTCGATGGTCACCTTACTCTTGTGGGGGATGGGCTTCCACTCAACCTTCATAAACAAAGCGATATACATGGCATAGCGTCCCACCAGGTCAAACACGGGCCATGTCAGGCAATATAGCGCCATCTTTTTAAGCTTCATGGGCTTGATACGTTTTCTCTCCATGAAGAAAATGTAAACAGCAACCGGGATCTTTTTCAAGTCCCCGGCTATGCGCATGAGGATCCTGGCCAGAACCGTCAGTCCCACGCCGGTCCACATGGCCCCAACCCCCGGAGGCAGATTCACCTTTATGTCTCCGAATATAAAACGAAGGGACTTGGACAACCAGTTGCTGCCGGCCAAAAGCCTCACATTCACCACTCCGTTTGAATAATAATCGCACATTCCGATCAAAACCGCAACCAAAAGCCATAAAATGAGACTGATAATGGCGGTGGGGATGAGCTGCCCCAGGGTGTCAAAGGATGCCCATCTGTGGCGCAGTGTCTCTATCACCTCAGGCTTCGTCCACTTCTCTCCCCTTTTATGCTTTCCTTCGAACTGATTTCCCAGAAAGATATTGGTAAAAAGAAGAGGCCCGGTCTCCACAAAAGCCTGGAGATGGCCCTTGGCCCAGCGGATGCGCTGACGCATTGCTATCCGTGCGGATATGGGCTGCTCGTCAAAAAACTCTGCGGTGTCGTTATAGGATATCTTGTATCCGTGAGCCACGGCATCTGCCGTAAAGGCTCTGTCCTCGGTAAGAGAGGTATAGGGCCAGCCGTTTTTTACCAGCTCATTGGCAAACAAAAAGCCTGTACCCTGGATATTGGTGGCCAGATGAAAAAGGGATCTGGCACGATGCCTGTATCTGATGGAACGAAGCCAGTGCAGGGCGTAGGTGGAGGACAGCCAGCACTCGTCAAAATTCTTGGTGTTACGATATGAACAGATTATCTTTTCTCCGGCGTCAAAGGATTCGTTCATCCTCGTGATATAGTCCCTGTTCAAAAGGTTGTCCGAGTCAAAAACAAAATATCCCTCAAAAGCATCAATGCCGTAATCCCGGGATATCTGCTCAAAAAGATATTTCAGGCCGAAGCCCTTGGTACGCTCCGCCGGGTTGTTGTGCTCGTATACTATTGCCCCCAGGTCCCTTGCTATCTGTGCCGTGGAATCCGTACAGTTATCCGCCACTACAAAAATGGTGATGAGCTCTGAGGGATAATCCTGCCGCTCGATGGACTTGATCAGGTTGCCTATTACCGCCTCCTCGTTCCTGGCGGGTATGCATACGGCATACTTGTGGTTTTGCTTTGCCTCGGGGAACTTTCTGGTGAAAAACACTCCCACGGCCCAATAAAAAAGAGTATGAAAATTAAAGGCAGAAACGACAGTCATAATGACATCCCGCACCACCTTCGCCGGTCCGTATATACTTGAAAGCCCATGGGCGATATTCGCCAGGGTGTCTAACAGAATTTCCATAAAGATTCTTCGCTTCGCTCAGAATGACATAAACCCCTAAGGATACCTCCTGTCATCCTGAGCGTAGCGAAGGATCCTTAACAATAAAAATAAAGCCCCAGTCAAGCCGGGGCTTTGAATTACAATGATTATCGTTTACTAAACTGAGGAGCACGACGGGCCTTTTTAAGACCGTACTTCTTACGCTCCTTCATACGAGGATCACGTGTGAGGTAACCCTCTGCCTTGAGTGAAGGTCTGTGCTCAGCATCAGCCTCAAGAAGTGCACGGGCGATACCGTGACGGATGGCTCCTGCCTGTCCTGTGTAGCCGCCGCCCTTAACGTTAACCTGTACATCGTACTTGCCATCTGTACCTGTGGTAACCAGGGGCTGTCTGACTACTACCTTCAGTGTCTCGAGACCGAAATACTCATCGATGTCTCTCTTATTGATGGTAATCTTGCCCGTGCCGGGTACAAGATAAACACGCGCTACGGAGGATTTTCTCCTGCCGGTTCCATAAAACTTTTGTGTACTCTTAGCCAATTTCTTATCCTCCTAAATTAAAACTTTAATTCTTCGGGCTTCTGGGCCTCGTGCTTGTGATCGGGGCCTGCATAGACGAAGAGCTTCTTGTACATCTGACGACCGAGGGGTCCCTTGGGAAGCATTCCCTTGACACCGAACTCAACTACACGCTCAGGATGCTTGATGAGCATATCCTTCAGAGTAGTCTCCTTCATGCCGCCAACATAATCTGAATGATGATAGTAGATCTTCTGCTCAAGCTTCTTGCCTGAAACCTTGATCTTCTCAGCGTTAACTACGATAACATAATCACCGCAGTCCTCGTGAGGTGTAAAAATGGGCTTATTCTTGCCGCGAAGTACCTTCGCGATCTCGGAGCACATACGGCCAAGTGTCTGACCCTCTGCGTCCACTACATACCATTTTCTCTCCACCTGTGTGGGGTTAGGCATATAAGTCTTCATTGTAAGTTCCTCCTAAAATACACTTCGACCAAAAGATAAATGTCCGAAAATCTCCCGGTCTTGTCATATATGTATATATCTATCACGCCTCGGGGCTATGAGGCTATGTAGACGTCAGCCGCTATATTATAATACCTCGCCTGTTACCTGTCAATCGTTTTTTCATAAAAGACGGCGTAAATTTACTGTCAGTTGAGAATAAGTAGAGTACCCCTGCATCGGGTATACAGAATCGATCCAGATGGGTGTATTTTACTACTACCGTATCCTCCTGTCAAAAATGGGTGCCCTGCGTCCGCTTCGCTCCCGC
>JAILEN010000153.1 GCA_024687655.1 Lachnospiraceae bacterium
AAAAAAAATAACCTTGTCATTCCGAGCATGGCGGGGAATCTTAAAAGATCCTTCGCGACCCTCAGGATGACAAGGGAACTGTGTTCGGGATTACATAGACCCTTACAGTGAAGAAATTAGTGTGTCGATCATGGTGCTGACAGTGTTGATATATCTGCTGGCCGCATTATACGCATTCTGATACTTGATGAGACTCACCAGCTCCTCATCCGATGACACTCCTATCACCGCCTGGCGACTGGACTCCACGGAATCCACCGTCCCCTTCAGGCTGTCGGTCATGGTCTTATAAACCGATCCGGAAGTGGCTATCTGCCCCACCATCTTCGCGTAAAACTCGGAATAGGAACAGGGCGTGGTATCGTTGGGATTCAGGGTAAAGCCCCTCTCCTCCCAGAGATTGTATATCGAATCAGCCATGGAATAGGCAATATTCTCGTTTGCAGTCTTGTGAGGGATGAGACTGGAATCCTCCACCACGTCCTTGTTAACGGTAAGAGCTGAGATGGTGTAACACAGGGATGTATCCAGCATGTCATCTATGTTATCCATCTTGTCCTCTTCGTTGTATACATAAATACTTTGAGTCTTGGTATTTCCGTCCGTATCCGTATATGTATAAAATACTTCGTTGTATCTGTCGCAGCCTGTTCTGGAAAAAAGCTCACGGGGCGGAAGCTTACCATCCGAGCCAAACAGAGCCTTGTCGGAATCCATGACTCTGGTGCTGTCGGAGATGTAAAAATCCTTACCGGAAGAATCCTTGGCAACGAGATATTTCTCGCCCTTCTTCACTACGATATTGCCTTCCTCGTCCTTGATATCATCGGCAGCCGTCTGTTTGTCGCTCTCAAACTTGTTGTAAGTCGAATCATTTTCGGCCTGCGTAATGGGTGACAAAAGATCGTTTATCGCCGTTACCAGCGAGTGTATCATGGAATCCAGCTCGGCCTGAGCGTTCATCATAATGGAATTGGAAAGCGCCGCCTTTTCACCCATACCCTTGTTATACTGCTCGGGAGTGAGACCATCTATATCCACATATGTGGCCACCGAATCCCCCCTGGCCAAAAGCAGTGACTTGACCTCTCCAACGTCACTGTTACTGAGGGCGCTTATATTCTTCGTGTTGAAAACGTCGTAATAATTCTCCGCCACCGGGCTGGAAAGCTGCTCCCAATAGGGATCCACAAATCCCGTTATGGCATCCCTCCGAAGTCCGATCTGATAGCACTGGGACTCATTGAGAAAATCCGTACCCTCCAGTTTGATCTTTACTATACCGTCAGGCAGCTCCTTGTATTCTATCCTGGCCAAACCGGACAGCTCATCTATAAGTGCATCTCTCTCATCACGGAGAGTCATGGCTGTTTCTGTCTTGCCTGCCTCTACACGCTGTATCTCATGATTCAGCTCATATATGGACTTGCCGATCTCATTAATGCGCTTGACATCATTGGTGATCTTGGTATTGATATTGGTCTGGTAATCCTTCATCCCCTGGTATACGTTTTGTGCACGCACGATAAAAAGGCTGGCCTTCTGTGCAACCAGATTGAGGTTTACCGTATCACTGGGATCCTTTTGAAACTCAGCAAATGCGCTGTAAAGATCCTTGATGGACTCAGAAAAACTGATGCCACCGGTCTCCTGCAATAGGGTCTCCAATTCACATGATGCTTCATACTGGGATGAATAAAAAGAATAGCGACCGTTCTCAAGTCTGTATGACTGATCTAAAAAACGGTCCCTGGCATGAACAACATCGCCGATGTCTACGCCCAGACCACTGTACTGGGGGCTGACTGCGGCGTTGCCGAAATAGTTATAATTTACATCTTCAAAAATAACCTGCTGACGTACATACCCGGTGGTATCTATGTTAGACAGGTTATTTGCTACTACATTAAGCGCATTCTGGGCTCCTCTGAGTCCCGATGCTCCTACATATAAACTTCCGAATCCATTTGCCATGGGTCATGCTCCTGTTAAAACTATGCCTCACTGTTTGGCATCAAATCCTCCGCTGGGAAGAATATCTCCGGTACTTATGGCATTCCTGCCATAATTAGCCGTCTCAGGCGCCTGGCGCATGCTTTTGAATAATGTCAGGTCAAAATCGACCATCTCAATGGCTTGGGATAAAAGAACAGCGTTTTGATCATTCATAAACTGCATATTGGTCGCAGCCTTCACAAGGCGATCCCTCGCCTGTGTTAACGCTTCCTGCTCTTTGGGCTGCTTCTCAAGCTTAACTATGATCTCGGTGACGGTAAGCGTCTCGTTATCCCTTCCAAGGACCACGGACATGTCACGCAGTATCCGAACACGCTTTTTTTCAAGATTCTTGAGATCTCCAACGAGATCATTCTCTACACCCGCAGTCTTTTCCAGCTCTGCCAGGTCACGATGTACGATACAGTCCCTCTTTTTTGTGGACAGATCGTACAGTGCATCGTATTTGGATGTCTCCTCATCAAGAACGTTAAGCAATTCTTCTACTAAGCTTGCCAACCCTTTTGTTCTCCTCTTACAGGCTTACACTTGCTGGTACTTTGCAAGAAGTACGCTCGCAAAATCTCCGGTATCCACTGATACATTACCATTAGCATATTTTGCTTTCATCTCGGCAACCTTATCTTCCCTGATATCCGAAGCTTCTGCGACTGCCTGTTTTGCGGTCTGTATATCCTTACCAATAGAGGACAGCTGAACCTCGTCCTTACGTGAAGGTGCTACCTTGCTCGTGGACTTTGTTCCTGTGGCCTTATTAGCCGAATACACCTGTGCAATTTGGTTATATGCCTCTATACGCATAACGGCACTCTCCTTTCCTCCATGAATAATGAAGCTTGTGATCGCGGAACCGCCGGTCCCGCTTGGAAGTCTCAACCTTTCGTCGAAACAACCGAAAGCACTTCTAAAGCTTTCATTACTTTTATCGGAGGATTCAAAAAAAACTTTATAGTTACAATTAAAATTATTAAGATCCTTCGCTATGCTCAGGATGACAAGGTCGCATCCCCTGTCATTCTGAGGGCTTTAGCCCGAAGAATCTTTAATTTGTGTACTTATCCAACTTCGCCGAAACCTCCATCACGGCATTCAGCGTCTCCCTGGCGGAATCCGCATTCTCCAGATTCTCATTTGACAGGCTCTCAGCCTGGGATGAGGACGCCGACACCTGCTCAGATGTGGCCGACAACTGGGAGATGGCATCCACTATCTTGGTGTTGTCATCCGAAAGAGCATGGAGCATCCCGTCGATATCACTTATATTGCCGGTAAGTTCCTTAATATCCTTATTAATAGCGTTGAAGCTGTCGGAAGCCTCCTCAATAAGCTTCTCCTCGGCATTGGTAGCCTCCACTGAGGAATCCACAGCCCCTGCAGCCGCCTCGGCATTGGCAGAAAGCTCATCCAAAACCGCGGCAATGTTCTCAGTCTCCGTCTTGGTCTTTTCAGCCAGCTCCCTGATCTCGTCTGCGACCACCGCAAAACCGCGGCCTGCCTCGCCGGCACGGGCGGACTCGATGGATGCATTAAGCGCCAGCAGGTTGGTCTGGTTGGAAATGGAAAGGATGGTGTCCACAACTCCCTTGACGGAGCCGGCCTTTTCCTGCAGGCTCTTCATGGTGGCAGCCACCTCATTATTTGTATCCCTGATGGTCTCGGACTGGGAACGCAGGTGATCCATAATGGTGATGGAGTTCTCATTGACCTCCTCGGAATCCCGGGCGATCTCCACCATCTCCTTGGCCTTGTCCAAAATATCATCAATGGCGCTCTGGATGTTCTGGGTCATCTCCGTCTGGTTTTGGACATTCTCAGCCGTATTGAGGTTGCCCTCGCTGATCTCACGGACAGCCCCGGTTACAGTATTAGTGGACTCCGTAAGCCGATCCACGATCTCCATAACGTCCGTAGTGCCCCGTCTCACCTCTCCGGCCACGGTAAGGACATCGTTCATCATGGCGTCCACTTCGGCCTTTTGGTCATTCAGGGACGATACTGTATCTGCCATGTAATCCGTGGACATATTTGCAGAAAGTATGGCGCCCAGGCAGCAGAGTGTAACTGCCAAAAGGAGCATCACCTCTGCAGCCACATTGGTAATACTCTTTGCCACGAAGATCCCGATAAGCTGGGATACCACGGATATCACCACAACTCCAATGGCCGCCTTGGTAACCAGCTTTTTATTGTTATATACCATATACCCTATCAGCGGGAAAATGGCGCATACCATAACAAAGTTCATACGGATGAAAAACAGTCCCACGAACAGTATCACCCACAGATAATATACGGAAAAATTAACTGCCGTCAGATCCTCGGGCTTGGCTCTCGCAAGCAGGGTAATGATGATATCACCTGCCACACCGATACCGCCGACTATCACAACAGCCATAACAGACATGGTCCCGGCAGCAATATTGGCCAGGCCCGCAGCCACCAGAAAAACAGTAAACATACCAAATCCGATGATCAGCGCCTTGTTGGTACGCTGAAGCTGGTTTACTCTGTCAGCATACTTGAACTTAACATTTCCTGAATTGTCCATTGAAATCTCCCCGCACGACGAAACAGAATTATGTCACTTAGTACCTCTAATAAGCAAAAATCAGGTGAATGCGGACATGAACCCACATTCACCTAATTTTAACACATAAATCAATTCATTACAACGTAATTTATCTGCGGTTCTCTGTCATTCTGGGGGTCGCGAAGAATCTTTTTATCTCAGATGCCAGATATCGGCATTGTACTCCGCGATGGTCCTGTCTGATGAGAAGAATCCTGCATGAGCTATATTGCACAGGCACATCCGGTTCCAGCGGCTCCTGTTCTCATAGTCGGATATCATCTGATCCTTGACCCTGATATAGTCCTTGATATCCAAAAGTGTCATAAACCAGTCCTTGCCCACGATCTCGTTGTGGAGGCGGTTTAAGTTCTCCTCCCTGCCCAGTGCTTTTATCTCGGGACTGATGATGAAATCCACCAGCTTTTTGATCAGTTCATCGCCCTCATAGATATCCCTTGAGCAATATGCGCTCTTGTCATAGAGGCGGATGACCGTATCAGACTCCTCACCAAAGATATAGATGTTATCATCTCCCACCAGGTCGTGGATCTCCACGTTCGCTCCGTCCTCGGTGCCCAGGGTCACGGCTCCGTTGAGCATGAACTTCATGTTGGAAGTACCGGAGGCCTCCTTGGATGCCAGGGATATCTGCTCGGAGATATCAGCTGCAGGTATGATGATGCCTGCCTTTTCCACGTTGTAGTTCTCTATCATGACTATCTTAAGATAGGGCGCCACCTCGGGGTCCTTTGCCACCAGATCCTGGAGGCAGAGTATGAGGTGGATGATATCCTTTGCGATCACATAAGCGGGAGCCGCCTTTGCACCGAAGATCATGGTAATGGGTCTGACGGGCTTCTTGCCGTTTTTGATCTCGTAGTACTTATAGATGGCGTAAAGTGCGTTCATCTGCTGCCTCTTGTACTCATGGAGGCGCTTCACCTGCACATCATAGATGGAATTGGGATCTATCTCAATGTTCTGGGTCTGCTTGAAATATGCTGCCGCCTTTTTCTTGTTATCCGTCTTGATCTTTTCCAGACGATCCAGAACGGATGCATCATCCACATACTTCATCAGACCTTCCAGCTGGTCCGCATCCTTTAGGAAACCATCGCCGATAAGCTCACGGATAAGGGCAGTCAGCTGGGGATTGCAGTGCATCAGCCATCTCCTGAAGGTGATACCGTTGGTCTTGTTATTGAACTTCTCAGGGTAGATCTTTGAGAAGTTGCGAAGCTCGCTCTTTTTCAAAATATCCGTGTGCAGTGCAGCCACGCCGTTCACCGAATAGCCGTAGTGGATATCCATGTGGGCCATATGTACACGTCCCTCGTCATCAATGATATAGGTGGTAGGATCCGCCACCTCATGGCGAACACGGTTGTCCAGTTCCCTGATTATGGGAAGCAGGTGAGGTACCACCTCCTCCATATAGTCCATGGGCCACTTTTCCAGAGCCTCCGCCAAAATGGTGTGGTTTGTATATGCGCAGGTCTTTCTCACTTCCGAGATGGCCTCATCCATGGTAAAGCCTCGAAGCTGAAGCAGTCTGATAAGCTCCGGGATCACCATGGAGGGATGTGTATCGTTGATCTGGATGGACACATACTCATGGAGACGATGGATGTCGCCGCCTCTCTCCTCAGTCTCTGCCAGGATCAGCTGTGCGGCATTTGACACCATGAAGTACTGCTGATATATGCGCAGTACCCGGCCTGCCCTGTCGCTGTCATCGGGGTAGAGGAAAAGTGTCAGGTTCTTTTCTATCTCGTTTTTGTCAAAACCAATGGAGTCACCATTTACCAGATTCTCGTCCACGGAATCCAGGTCAAAAAGGTGGAGCTTGTTCACGCCCTGCTGCTCATATCCGGGGATGTCTATATCGTACATGGCAGAGTGGACCGTGCAGCGTCTGAAGGGCACATCAAAGGACCTGGATGTCCTTTCAAGCCAGCAATGCTGTGTGATCCACGGATTCTTTACCTCATGCTGGAGACGGTCATTGAGCTTCTGCTCAAAGAGACCATAGTGGTAGTTCAAGCCCACGCCGTCGCCGGGAAGTCCCAGGGTAGCGATGGAATCCAAAAAGCAGGCTGCCAGGCGTCCCAGTCCGCCGTTACCAAGTGAAGGCTCCGGCTCATATTCCTCAATGAGAGAAAGTTCCTTGTTGTGCCTTTTTAAAACCTCTTTTACATCCTCATACATTCCCAGATTGATGAGATTGTTGGATAAAAGCTTTCCGATCAAAAACTCTGCGGAGATATAGTACACCTTCTTTTTGCCGCTGATGGCGGGACGGTTTGCCATCTCCTCCTTTGTCATGACAAGAAGGCCCTTTAAGATCTCCTCATCGGTACACTGGTCGATGCCACGACCAAAATTTTTTCTCATTACCTCTTCGATTCTCTGTTCCATTTTCTCTCCTTTCATAGGATCCTTCGTTTCACTCAGGATGACATGTCATTCTGAGCGAAGCGAAGAATCTTTTACCTGCCGTATAATCTCGTTATCTCCAGGATCTCCTTGGCCAGACCGTCCGACATGGCCGAGCGGTCCATCCTCCACTTCCAGTTTTCTCCTATGGTGGACGGCGTATTGATCCGGGCCTCATTGCCCAGCCCCAGCCAGTCCTGCATGGGGATGATGCACATATTTGCGGATGAGGCCTGGGCTGCTCTTACCAGCTTCCTGGTCAGCACATCCTTTCTGGAAACACTGTAGTCCACATACTCCTGCACCTCATTATACTCTGCCTTTTTTATGCTGCCAAGCCAGCCTCTAAGAGTCTCGTTGTCATGGGTGCCGGTATAGACCACGCAGTTTTTATCGTAGTTAAAAGGCAGATATTCGTTGGTCTTGCCGCAGGCCGTTGCCGCATCCCGTCCGTCAAAGGCAAACTCCAGAACCTTCATATTGGGGAAGCCCGTGTCCCTCACCAGCTTTCGGACACTGTCTGTCATAAAGCCCAGGTCCTCGGCAATAATGGGTGCGTCACCGATGCTCTTGTTTATGGCCTTAAAAAGTTTCTTGCCGGGTCCCTTTTCCCACTTTCCGTTTTTGGCATTCTTTGCCCCGGCAGGGATGCTGTAGTATTCGTCAAAGCCCCTGAAATGATCTATACGGATCACATCATAGAGCTTCATGCAGTTTTTCATACGACGGATCCACCAATCAAAGCCCGTGGATGCATGATACTTCCAGTCGTACAGGGGATTGCCCCACAGCTGCCCGTCTGCGGAAAATGCATCCGGCGGGCAGCCTGCCACTGCTACAGGCCTGCAGTCCTCATCCATCTGGAAAAGCTCCGGGTCAGCCCAAACATCCGCGCTGTCCTCCGCTACATAGATGGGTATATCACCGATTATCTCTATCCCCTTTTTGTTGGCGTATTTTTTGAGCTTCTTCCACTGGCGGAAAAACTCGTACTGAAGCCACTCATAAAAGAAGATCTCATCCTCATATTCCGACCTGGCCTGTGCCAGAGCCCGGCTGTCACGAAGTCGAAGCTCGTCCTCCCACTTCATAAAGGATGCGCCGCCGTGTGCATCCTTTAAGGCCATGAAAAGCGCATAGTCCGGAAGCCATTTTTTATTCTTCTTGACAAACTTTTCCACCCTGGCCCTTTGATCGGCGCCGAGCCTGCCGTAGGCCTTTTTCAAAAGAGGATACCTCTTTTCATACAGCAGTCCGTAATTGATATAGCTGTCCGTATCCTTTAATTTGGTATGATCGCACTCCGCCTTTTTCAAAAGCCCCTGATCGATCAGCTCGTTCAAGTCGATAAAATAGGGATTGCCCGCAAAGGTGGAAAATGACTGGTAGGGCGAATCACCGTAGCTGGTGGGTCCGATGGGAAGCATCTGCCAGAAGCTCTGTCCCGCGTCAGCCAGGAAATCCACAAACTTGTATGCCTCCTTTGAAAAACAGCCGATCCCGTACGGCCCCGGAAGCGAAAACACCGGGAGCAATACTCCACTTTTTCTCATCTGCACTCCTCCTCTATCTCACTCATCGTAGGCATGACCCGAAGCGCCCCCTTACGGGTAGTCACTATTGACGCCGCCGTGTTGGCAAAGACCAGCATGCCGCGAAGCTTTTCTTCATCGAAGCCGTCAATGCCGTATTTTAATACATGATACAGCACGCCGGCCATAAATGTGTCCCCTGCTCCGGTGGTCTCTATGGTATCCTCACGAAGCCGGGGCTCGCCGAATACCACCATGTCATTATAAAATGCCTTGCTGCCATCAGGTCCCATTGACGCGCATATGAGCCGCGGTCCCTCAGCACCGGCCCTGTCCATGATGGCCCTCACGCCCTCATCGATATCAGCGATGCCTGTAATGAATTCGATCTCGTTGTCTGAGATCTTTAAAACATCACAGTTTTTGATACCCCACCAGATGGCCTCCTTGGCCTCATCCACGGATGACCAGAGGGGTGGTCTGTAGTTGGGGTCAAAGGATATGAGCGCCCCCGACTCTCTCGCTATCTGAACCGCATATCTCGTGGCCTCCGCCGCACCCTCAGCCGTCATGGAAAGTGTACCGTAATGAAACAGCTTTGTGTCCTTTATCAGCTCCTCATCCACATCCGCTTTTGAAAGCATCATGTCCGCACCGGGATTCCTGTAAAATGAAAAATCCCTGTCACCATTTTCATAGGTGTGGACAAAAGCCAGGGTGGTCCTCACATCGGGATCAAACACCAGAGCCCTGGTGTCGATGCCCACCTCCCTTACGGTATCCGCCAGCATCCGGCCAAAAATGTCCTCGCCAACTTTGCCGATAAATGCCGTCTTTTTCCCGAGATTGCAAAGCATGGACAGCACATTACAGGGCGCCCCGCCGGGGTTCGCCTCCATCAGAGGATTCCCCTGGGCACTCCTGCCATTATCCGTAAAATCGATCAACAGCTCTCCGAGAGCCACCACATCATAAGACATCTGAATTCCTCCTATAAAGGTCCTTCACTTCGCTCAGGATGACAAAACACCTCTGTCATTCTGAGGGCGGAGCCCGAAGAATCTTTTAATACTTTATCACCAGCCACTTGAAGCTGTAGGGCTCGATCCCGAAATCATCCGCCCGTGCCGCCTCCCCGGTCCACATATCCCTAAAGTCCTCATCCGCATCGGTGTGTATCCACTGGGTATCCCGGGAAAAATTGAACACACACAGCACCTTTTCATCCTTGTAATACCTGCCCATCATCACCACACAGTCATTGCCCGTGGGTATCAGCCAGGTGTCCGCCTGTGAACAAAAGGCCTTTGACGACGCCCGAAGCTTTGTCAGCTTTTTGATGGCCGTATAGATCTCATGCTCACGGGTTCCCTTTTTGCTCTTCTTTTTCTCATCCTTCCAGTTGAAATGCCCCCGGTGGAGATATCTGCTGTCCTCACGGCGAAGGGGATCATCGTGATAGGTATAGTCATTGAGCTGCCCTATCTCATCCCCGCTGTATAAAACAGGAATGCCCGAAAGGGAGAACACAAATGCATGGAGCATAATATCCAGCGTTATCCCCGCCTTTTTCTTATCCTCATCCCGCTCATACTCAGCCGCCTCTATGCCGCAGAGTGAAGCGGTGGTGCCGCAGAGCCTGGCATCTCCCAGTCTGGGGTCGTCATTGTAAAGCTCACCCCGGGAATCGCTGCCATACACATAGCCCCTGAAATAATCGTTGAGATATTTTTTATGGGCTACCTCGTCAACCCCAAATGCCTTGAGGTAATTATAGTCCAGGCCCCATCCGATATCATCGTGACATCTGAGATAGTTTAAAAATACGTATTCCCTGGGCAGGGAAAAGGTCTTGTGCAGCTGATCCTGCAGAAGCCTGGTGTCATGGGTTGCCACCGTATGCCAGAGACTGGCCATGGTGGTAACGTTGTACAAAAGGTTGCACTCCGGCTTTTCTACCGTACCGAAATATGGCACTACCTCCTTGGGCTCCATCACCACCTCGCCTAAAAGAAGGGTGCCGGGACAGACTATCATGGAGGCTATCTGCATCATGCGTACCAGCGTATGGACCTCCGGCAGATTACGACAGTTGGTGCCGGGAGTCTTCCAGATATAGGGAGTAGCATCCAGCCTGATAATATCCACGCCCTGATTGCACAGATAGAGCATGTTTTCCGTCATGTCGTTGAAAACCACGGGATTGCGATAGTTCAGATCCCACTGGTAGGGATAAAAGGTGGTCATCACCACCTTTTTTGCCTCATCACACCAGGTAAAGTTACCGGGTGCAGTCTGAGGGAATACCTGTGGCACATATTTTTCAAACTCGTTGGGAATACTCCAGTCATCAAAGAAGAAATACCTCTCCTGATAAGAGCGGTCTCCCTCCCTGGCCCGGCGCGCCCATTCATGGTCCTCACTGGTGTGGTTCATGACAAAATCGAGACACACGGAGATGTCCGCATCGTGACACTCACCTGACAGTGCAGCCAGCTGCTCCATGGTACCGATGCGAGGATCCACCTTTCTGAAATCCGACACCGCATATCCGCCGTCGGACCTGCCCTCGGGACTTTCCAAAAGAGGCATCAGATGCAGGTAATTTACGCCGGTGGACTTTATATAATCCAGATGCTTCCTGACCCCTGTAAGGTCAGTCGCAAAATTGTCTGCATATAAAAGCATGCCTAGCCGCTTATTATCCTTGTACCAGTCACCCCGCCGCATCCTCTTTTTATCCCAGGCCTTAAGGGTATCGCTGCGCTGTGCCTCCATCCTGCGCAGCATCTCGATAAAATAGTCGAATGCCGCATAATCGTCATGATAGAGCTCGTAGTACAGCCACTTCAGCTCATCATAATAGGGGGCAAGCCTCTTTTCAAATTCAGTTCTCTTTTTTGCCATAAAACTTTCCTCATTACAAGATTCTTTGCTGCGCTCAGAATGACAGCAATGAAAACTATGTCATTCTGAGGACTTTAGTCCGAAGAATCTTTCTCATCTCCCTCGATCTGCCGATTTATCACCGGGTAGTATAAAAAAGATGACAGATACGCAGGAAGCGATAAGCCAAAAAACAATAACAGCGGGAGCAGCCTGTAGGAACGACACAGAACAAAAAGGATCACGACCCAGATCGCCACCATGCCTACAGTTTGGGGAAGCGCCCCCACAGCCATGATAAGAGCGTTTTTGAATTTGGCTGCAAATCCGTTCTCAAACTTTGCAGCCAGCGGGAAAAACCAGACGTATATCAGCATCCAGACCAGACCTGCCATGTAGATAAGCACCACAGCCACCATCCTGACAGATTCTGCCGAGGCTAAAAAGACCTGATAGTCAAAGAACAAAAAGGCTCCCAGTCCCAAAAGCACCAGCCACGCCGGTGTTACGGATTTGAAATTGCTCTTAAACTGTGAAAAATACATCCTGACGATCCCGGTATCCTCATCATCCACCATTTTCATGATGCAGTAATTCAGTGACGCCAGGGCTGCGCCTGCCGTAAAAAGGGGCAGGCTGCAGACCAACGTCAGTACATTAAGTATAAGTAAGGTGGTAATTCCGGTCAGCGCCCTCATCAGGGGACCGTCATAAGAAAAGAATTCTCTCATATCAACCCTTAACTGCGCCCTCTATCATTCCGTTCATGATCTGCTTCTGAGCCACCAGGAAAAGTACGATGATAGGAATCATGGCAAGCAGTGTGGCGGAAAGCAACAGGTTCCACTCAATGACCTTTGATCCTACGAAAGCCTGTACGGCTACGGGAAGGGTGGTCACACCACCGCTGCCTCCTGAGCTGGCTCCCAAAAGCATGTTGGGCAAAAGGAAGTCATTCCAGATCCACATACCGTTTAAGATGGTAACCGTAGTGATAACGGGTGTCAAAAGAGGGAAGATAACCCTGAAGAATGTCTGCTCGGGACGGCAGCCGTCGATGGATGCAGCCTCCTCAAGCTCGTAGGGTATACCCTTTATAAAACCATTTAAGATGAACACAGTCATGGCTCCGCCAAAGCCCAGGTATGCAAATACCAGTCCGGCCACGGAAAACAGCATGTTGATGCCCACAAACTTACCTGCATCACGGAAGGTAGAAATAAGGGGCAGCATAACCACCTGGAAAGGAATGATCATGGATGCAATGAAAGTAAAGTAGATTACCGTGGACCACTTGGTCTTGTTGCGGCAGATGACCCATGCTGCCATGGAGCCGAAAACTGCCAGAAATACCAGTGATAAAACAGTGATCTCCACTGAGTATCCAAAAGCTTTCCAGAAGGGGAAGCTGTTGTTGTTGATAACATCAGAAAGATTCTGCACAAGCTGTCCGAAGTTAGCGCCGCCGAAGCCTATGGGATCGGCAGTAATGGCGTCCTTGGTCTTGCAGGAGTTGATCACCACAAGGAAGAAGGGGAACAGCACATAGATCGCTATTATGGTTGCAATGGCAACCTTTACGATAACCGATGATGTTTTTTCCTTTGTATGCATTACAGCTCCACCTCCTTCTTATTGGATATCCTTACCTGAAGGATAGAGACTATAGCCAGAATGATAAAGAACAATACTGCCTTGGACTGTCCAAGAGGATAGTTGTCCTTGACCACAGCGGTCTGGAAGATATTAAGTGCCAGCATTGAGGTACCCTGTGTGATGTACTCGCCCATAAAGTCTGCCGAAGGTGTGCCGTTTGTCAATGCCAGGTTAACATCGAACTGCTTGAAGGCAGAGGTAAGTGTCAAAAATGTGCAGATCGTGATGGTGGGCGCGATCATGGGAATCTTGATGTCGAAAAGTGTCTGCATCGGAGACGCCCCGTCGATGGCTGCCGCTTCGATAACATCTCCCGGAACCGTATTGAGTCCGGTAATATATATGAGCATGATGTAGCCTGCATACTGCCAAACATATACGATTATGATGGCAAAGAAGGCTGTCCTGAAATTTTCCAGCATTGATGTGTTGTCCTTGATCAATGTCATGGTGATCTTGGTAACAACGTTTGAAAAAACGAACTGCCAGATATAACCCAAAACGATACCGCCGATCAGGTTGTGCAGGAAGTATGCCGCCCTGAAGAAGCCCATGCCCTTAAGTTTTGATGTGCACAAAAGAGCAAGTAAAAACGCTACCAGGTTCACCAATATCATGTTGAATACAACAAACATGAAGGTGATAAGTATGGACCATATAAAGTCCTTTTGTGAAAAGATCTTGGTGTAGTTCGCAAGCCCCACAATGTTATTCATCCTGATACCATCCCAGTCGGTAAAGGAGTAGGACACACCCAGTACCAGGGGAATGATGACCGTAACTAAAAATGCAAATAACAGCGGGAATAAAAAGATAATGTTGATTATGGTTCTGTGATATCTGAGAGTAGGGAAAAAGTATAAGCCTGCAATGATAAGGACAACTCCGATGATGAGCATCGCACCGCGAAAGTCAGCCTTGGAGCCTGAAAAATCCAGCATCATGGCCCTGACGAAAAACAGTACGCCAACCACAAGCATCAGAATAGCAGTGATCTTTTTTCCCATAGAAACTTCGTTTCCCATCACAAACCCCCTTTCCGATAAATAATAAATGAGCCAGATCCACCTGTCATTCTGAGCGAAGCGAAGAATCTTTTCATAAGATCCCTCGCTTTGCTCGGGATGACAATTAGCCTAATATGGATCTGACCCATAAAAGTGTTAATTATTCAGCGTAGTAGTTCTTGATAACCTGAGCAATAGTATCTACAAAGCCCTGAGCATCAAGCTTGCCGCCTGCATAGTCTGCGAATACCTGGCATGTCTCGTTCTGAAGGCCGTCCTTCTTAAGCATTGTGTGCCATCCTGAGTAGTTGCCTGCTGTGATGTACTCGTTCATGCTCTTGAAGAAAGGATTGGTAGCCTCATACTTACAATCGTCAAAAGGTGATACCAGACCAGCCTGATTTACGAGGATATCCTGAGCGGAGTCGCCTGCGCACCAGTTGAAGAATGCCTTTGCGCCGTCAACGTTACCATCCTTGTATGCAACCCAGTATGAAGGAGGTCCTGCGATGATGGTGTTGATGCCATCCTCGAATGCGTAGGGAGCGAAGCCCATCTCAAAGCCCTTGTCCTCTGTTACACACCAGTTACCCTGTGTGATGAATGCGTACTTCTGATCAACGAAGCCTGCAACCTGCTGGTCATAGGTACCTGTTGTAAGAAGGTCGGGATCTGAATACTGGTTCATCATGCCTACGAACTCAGCGAAGTGGAGCATACGGTCTGTGTCAATCTGTCCACCATCGTTAAGAAGGTCGATGTATGTGGTGTCATCAGCCTTGAGGCCTGCGTCGAGGTACTGACCAAATACGTGTGTACCTGAGGACCATCCCAGATCAGCGGGCTCTGCACACCAGCCGAACACTGCTGTAAGACCGAGGTCAGCCTTCTGGGAATCGATCTTTTCAACTGCTTCCTTCCATGCTGCGGGGCTTGTAAGTGTTGAAGGATCAACTCCTGCCTTGTCAAGGATGTCCTTGTTGTAGCCCAGTGCTGTAGCCTCTACTGTGTAAGGGAAGCCAATGGTTCCCATGGAATCATTTACAAGTTCAAAACCTGTCTTGTTTGTCCACTCCTCACCTGCAAGATCTGCAAGCATGCCGTCCCAGTTAGCTGCCTGGTTAGCCTCAATAACGAAAATGTCGGGCACATTGTCTGCTTGATACATCTTCTTGAGCTCATCACCGGCGCTGGTGTTACCACCGATGGTCTCTACGATAAGCTCGTTGCCTGTCTCTTCCTTATACTTTGCCGCAAGAGCCTGCATCTGCTCGTCGATCTCGGGCTTACCGTTTAACAGACGAACTGAGCCGCTTGCGTCTCCTGAGCCGGTTGAAGCTGATCCGCTGTCACCGCTTCCTGTGCTGCCGCCGCCACATGCTGCAAGGCCAAATACCATAGCCGTTGCCAGTACAAGTGCAAGTACTTTCTTTTTCATTCTGAATTCCCTCCTTAAATCTGTTAGGTTATTTATTGTTTAAAAGCACAAAACATACTGTCTATGCTTATGCGCTATTGAAACCTCAGTTATTTTGTAATGTCCGCAATCGATGCTCTTTCCAAAAGCTTTCCCTTCAGGACCAGCTGCTCATTTTTATCGACTCCCTCGATCTTTTCCGACAGGATCCTGACTGTCTCCACCACCATCTTGTCCCTGGGCTGTCTGATCGTAGTGATGGGGGGCTCTATATATTCTCCCAGCTCTATACCGTCAAAGCCCGCTACTGAGATGTCCTCCGGGATCCGCCTGTCTGAATCATAGATGGCTCTGTAGGCTCCTATGGCTGTCAGATCCGAAACGCAGAATAGAGCGGTAAAGTCGATGCCCTTTTCTATAAGTTCCTTACACACTGCGTATCCGTTGGCGGCTGTAAATTCTTCAAGGTTCTTTTTCATGTGGCAGATGAGCCGCTCATCTATGGGAAGACCTGCTGCCTCAAGGGCCTGCTTGTAACCCTTCAGCCGTCCGGCTCCGGTGGCCCGGTCTCCCTCCACTCCGGCGATGATGGCGATGCGCTCATGTCCTTTTTTTATAAGGTACTCTACGATGCGCCTGCCTTCCTTGACATCGTCTATACCTACGGAAGGCGAATCGCTCTTGGGAAGGTCTATGTCCTGGTATACTGTGCAAAACACATAGGGTACGGGGATGTCGTCCAGCCTCATCTTGTCGGGATCGATCCATCCTCCTAAAAAGATGATGCCCTTGAGCCTCTTTTCCTTTACCAGGCGGATACCCTCGGCCACTATGTCCTGAGTGTCCTTTACCGAATGGAGCAGGTAATCATAGCCTCTGTCCTCCAGCTGTGTCTGGAACATACCGTACATGGCTGAAAAGAAGATGTTGGTCACGCTGTATACCAGTACGGCCACGGTGTTGGTCTCTGTGGCGCCCAGGTTCCTGGCGCTGGTGTTGGGAACGTAGTGATACTTTTTTGCTGTCTCAAGTATCCTCTCCCTGGTCTCCTCACTGATGCCGCTGTCGTTATTGATGGCTCTGGAAACTGTGGAAACACCGACCTTACATATCCTGGCTATGTCCTTGATAGTAATATTCTTCATCAGTGCCCCTGTCCCTTCATCAAATTTTTCGGAAACGTTTCCGACGAACACATAATAACACGGAAACGTTTCCGATGCAAGCCCGAATTTATCGAAATCTTGCACAAGAAACGTTTCCGTAATTTGTGTAATTATTACTATTTGGAAATGATGTAATTTTCGATGACTGCTCTTTTTGCGTCGATATGCCCCTGAATCATTTCGGGCTTGCCGCCGCATTTTGCAGAGAATTTTTCACGGAAGAACCGGGCCAGATCGTTGCAATCCAGATCACGGCTTCCTATGATAAAAGAATATCCGGCATCGTCGTTGCCGTTAAAGATCCCACAATAACCATCATGGGATGCCACCATCTCGTTTACTGCACTTCTGACGGCCGCTGTATCCACCCCATCAGTAAAGATCATGGGAGATACTACGTCAGCCGCGATCTGTGATATCTGAACAGAGAGCATCCTGCGGTTGGCCTCTCCAAGAGCAAACTTTAAGCCATCACGCTCGGCCTTGAGCTTTGTCACCGCCTCCGCCGCCTCATACATGGGTGCGGATGTGATATGGGAGATATCTCGAAGGTGGGTCCTGACGATACGATAATCAAGGAGCGCCCTGAAACCGCAGAGGATGGAAAGGCGCACTCCCCCCTTGTAGCTTTGGAAGTCAAGCACTTTAAAAAGTCCCACCTCCCCGGTGTTTTTAACATGGGGAGCGCAGCAGGCACAGTCATCCACCCCGGGGATGGTAACGATGCGAATGGCACCCTTCAGCTCTTTTTTACATCTGTAATCCAGGGCTGCCAGTTTCTCATCATCGGGATAGGAGGCGCTGACGGGGATCTGCTGCATGATGACCCTGTTGGTCTCCCATTCCAGATCACGAACATCGTCCTCAGTCAGAGGACCATTGTAGTCCATGGTGACTATGGAGTCCGACAGATGAAAGCCCACATTGTCATAGCCAAAGTTCTTATGCACCAGGCCGGAAAAGATATGCTCCCCGGTATGCTGCTGCATATTGGAACAACGGTGAGGCCAGTCGATCTCCCCGGCCACCTCGTCCCCGGCCTTCATTGGAGCCTCCTCATCCACGGGCACGGAAATGGTATGGATGATCACCTCATTTTTAATCTGAACATCCACCACGGGATAGCCACCCAGAGTACCCTTATCGGGAGTCTGGCCTCCCTCCTCCGGGAAGAAAAGGGTCTGATCCAGCACCACGTCGTACTTAAAGGTCTCCGCCGCCTCAGTGGCCGCCGGGTACTTCTCACAGGATATCACCTTCGCAGAAAACTTCTTAAGATATGCATCTTCGTCATACAGTTTTTTTGTCATGACCCATCACCCCTCCTGAATATACACAAATCTGTCAAAACCGGGAAGCTTGAAAGACAGATATCCATACTGGCTTCCATCGAGTATACCATTTTCCGTAAGTCGTTTTCTGTAGGTGGAAAATGTATTTGATGACATATCTATTCTCTTTTTAATATCATCCACCTTAACAGCCATGCTTTCATTTTCCCTGGAAATATGTGTCATTGCAACCAGAACCTTTTTATCCGTTCCTGACAATTCATCCCATATTTTTTCATAGGACAGCTCCGAAAGAGAGCTGTCAAGTTCTCCTCTTATTTTATAAAAATCGATCTTTTCCCCGGGTCCCTTGCGGCAGATCTCATTCCAGTAATGATATCCCAGTGCCTGGAACGCAAGGGAATAGCCCCCGCTTTCCCTTGCCAAATGATTTGCGGTATCCTCATCCAGATCCAGAGTGTTCCTATAATCCATACTGATCGATGTCAGGTTAAGGCTGTCAAGTTCCAGTATTTTTGCCCTATATAAAAATGTCAGGGATTTTTTGTTTTTTATAGCTTTTATATTGTCCAGAAGGCCTGTCATCAATACATATACCTCATAATTTTGGTTGGCATAGGAAGACATGGCATGCGAGAACTTTGCGATATCGCTGTTATATGTTACCTCATCGATAGTTATCAAAATCTTTTTATGAGCTTTTTTCAAAACCTCAAGCATCATTTTCACGGCATCCTCTCCATTGGATGCCGTCATCGAAGGCTGCTCGATTTGTATCCCTATTCCAAGCATGGAAAAATCGAGTTTTGCATTCATAAAAAGGGTTTTCAGCGAAGGTATAAGATAAAGATTACCTGCCAGAGACTGCAGAATATCGCTTTCCGGATTGAGATCAACTGCTATCCAGTCCTTATGCTCGCTGATCCTGTTTCGAATCTCGCCCATGATCACAGTCTTCCCGGAACCTCTGACTCCGGTTATAAACATACCTCGGTACGTTGGTACCTCACGGATATAGTTATTGATAATATCAGACATTAAGGATTTGCGTTCAATAAACTGCGGTGGAATATAACTAAACTGTAATGTGTACGGATTGTCGTTTTCTTTAAACTCCCTCATGACCTCTTCCTCCTAACAGGCATTTTACCACAACTCTCCACTACTTTCCACTACTTTTAAAATCTTCCACTACTTTCCACTACTTTCCACTACTTTTAAAATCTTCCACAACTCTCCACTACTCTTTCATGAGTCACGATCAGACCATCCTTATCACGGAGTCAATGACACCACTTCAAATTATCCCCCAAAAAGTGTATAATCTTTCTTAGTTGTAAAGCATACATTTGGAGGTTTTTATGAGTGGGGATTCAAAAAGTCGATTAGGTTATATTTCGGCATGGGCGTATGCTTTGGGCTGCGCCGTGGGATGGGGATCCTTTATGAATCCCACCAATCTGTTCTTGCCGAACGCCGGTCCGCTGGGTTCGCTTGTGGGTATAGTGCTGGCTGCAGTCATGATGCTTCTCATAGGCGCCAGCCTGTCCTATATGGCAAAGAGGTATCCCGATTCCTCCGGTGTGCATGTATATATCGGCAGGATAATGGGGGGCGGATCACGGCTTTTTATCTGCCTGGGCCATGCTTTTAGCCTATCTGTCCATCATGTGGGCCAACGCCACAGCCATCATGCTTTTGGTGAGATTTTAGCTGGGCGATGTGTTGCAGTGGGGATTGTATTACCAGGTAGCCGGGTATGATGTGTATTCCGGCGAGGTGATCATCACCATCGGAGCCATTGTGCTTGCGGGTGTGTTGGCCATATTCGGGAGGACTGTAGTCAGGGTTATTCATGCTGTTTTTGCCATACTCCAGGTGCTTTTGGTGGTTGTGATCTTTATTGGCATTGTTGCGTACGGCCACGCCACGGCACCGGGCACCTTTGGCTTTGTCCAGACCTCTGTTTCCGACGGCCTTGAGATATTCAACATCACCATGCTGGCGCCATGGATGTTTGTGGGCTTTGAAGCGGTCACCTACATGATAGGGTCAGGAGAACGCCGGGCCAAAAACATCGACAAGGTGATGGCAGCTGCAGTAGTATGCGGCATGCTGGCCTATGCCCTGCCCTTGATGATACCCGTTTTGGCCCTGCCTGAGGGCTATACCACATGGACGGCTTATCTGGCGGATGCCAACGGAGCCACGGGACTTTTCGGACTTCCTGTTTTTTACAGTGTGTTTGAGACTCTCGGTATCGGCGGACTGAACGTCCTGGTGGCGGCTATTGTCTGCGCCATTTTTACCAGCCTCTTCGGTCTGTTCCGCGTCACCAGCAGACTGGTATCCCAGATGGCAGAGGAGGAGCTTTTACCTGAAATCTTTACACACAAGAATAAAAACGGCGAACCCTTTGCGGCAATGATCCTGGTTATGGCCATATCAGTGGTGGTTCCCTTCTTCGGTCGTACCGCCATCGGATGGATAGTGGATGTCACCACCATCAGCGCCACCATAGTTTACGTATACAGTGCCGGCTGCAGCCTTTACCTGTCCTCCAGGGATGCGGGCAGCGGGCTTTTTATCAAGGTCATATCCTTGGTTGGAGCGGTGTTTTCCGTCGTGTCATTTTTGTTTTTACTCATCCCCAATATCTTTTCCAAGAGCAAGCTGGCCACAGAGTCATATTTCATCCTCTTCGCCTGGAGCGTGATCGGACTGGTGTATTACTGGATAGTATTCCGTCGGGATAAAAAGGATATCTTCGGTAAGTCGACGGTCATGTGGATGCTCATGCTCTTCCTTTTGTTTTTCTCTGCCATCATGTGGGTGAGGCAGCGGTTGGAGGACAAACTGGGCTTTACGGATCTGGCTCTTGACTCTGATGATCCTGCTCAGGTAAAGGACTATCTGGGCAAGATAAAAAGCTCCGGGAACCATCTTTTGGCCCTCATAAATGATGTGCTGGAGATGAGCCGCATCGAGAGCGGCAAGATCAGTATGCACGCCGTTCCCATGAACATTGAATCTGTCTTTGCGGATCTGGAATCCATACTTCACGGACAGGCAGAGGCTCATAAGCATAAGTTTACCGTGGACACTTCGAAAGTTACCGATGTCAATGTGATCTGCGACAAGCTTAGGCTCAATCAGGTGCTTTACAATCTGGCCTCCAATGCCATCAAATATACTCCCGATGGGGGAAATATATTGATCTCTGCCATACAGACCGGGATGATCGGTGAAAAAGCGGCATCCTACCGTATCAGCGTAAAGGATAACGGCATAGGTATGACGCTGGAGTTTGCAGAGAAGGTTTTTGAGGCTTTTGAGAGAAACAAGGATGCAGAGCTTAAAGGCATCCAGGGGACGGGACTGGGGATGTCCATCACAAAGCGTATCGTGGATCTGATGGGCGGCACCATAAGGGTGGAGAGCGCTCCCAATGAAGGCTCCGATTTTATAGTCGAGTTGTCCCTGGATATATGTGAAGAGGCTGACGTGCTGTCGGCAGAGGACAGCGATACGGATGCGGACAGCTTTGTGCTGGAGGGGAAAAGGGTTCTTCTGGTGGATGATATCGAGATCAATCGCGAGATCGCCGTGGCTACCCTTGAGATGTTTGAACTGAAAGTAGAGGAGGCATTTGACGGCCAGGACGCATACGAAAAAGTGGCGGGCCATGATGCCGGATACTATGACGCCGTGCTTATGGACATCCAGATGCCGGTGATGAACGGATACGAATCCGCCCGGGCCATACGTGCACTTTCCGACGCAGACAAGGCTTCAGTGCCTATTATTGCCATGACAGCCAACGCCTTTGAAGAAGATATCAAAAATGCCGAGGAGGCAGGCATGAATGGACATGTGGCCAAGCCCATCGACCGTGAAAAGCTGGCGGAGCAGCTGGCAAAGGTTATATTAAGATAAATAAAAAGCCCTGCGCATACTACTTCCCTTAAGGAAATAGCAACGCAGGGCTATATTATTGTCTTTACGCGGTCTTTGATGCAGACTTCTGTCTCTTCTTCTCGGTGATGTCGTCCTTCTCAGGCTCCTCTTCCTTGATGCCGTGCTCCTCAAGTGTCTCAAAGGCCGCCAGCTCAGGATGCAGCATATGCTCCTTGGAGTAGCCCTCGTATGCCTTCTTGGGATGGGTGGAATGTGCCCAGATATCCTCAGCAACAGGCGCCCACTCAGCTGCATAGTCATCACACTTCGCACAGAGATGCTCCGCACTCTCGGGCGACTCCAGGTTGGTCTGATGTGCACCGGAGCGCTCCACCATCTCCCTCAGATACTGGGGATTCTCTAACATGGGGCAGGGACGCAGGTGGTTACGATTGAAGGGCTGGCCCTTGTGATACTCCATAAACAGAGGACTCTGGAGGATCTCCAGAATGGTGTTGTCTTTGATATTGGCATTGGAATAATGTATGAATACGCAGGGCTCCGCATCACCGTTGGAGTTGATGTGGAAGTAGTTACGTCCTCCTGCGATACATCCGCCCACAAACTCACCGTCGTTCTGGAAGTCCATGGGATAAAACTCTATATCACTGCCCTTGCCGCGGACACGTCTGATGGTCTCGATCATCTTCTTACGCTGTGCCACTGTAGGCATGAGCTCGGGAACCGCATTGTTGCCAACGGGCATATAGTGGAAGTAGAAACCGAAGCGAGCGCCCTTTTTGGAAATGAATCTCAGGAAATCATCGCTGGTAACCGCTTCGATATTGTCTCTGGTGTAGCAAATGGAAGTACCGTATACGATACCATACTTCTGAAGCAGGTCCATGGCCTTCATAACAGCCTCATAATGTCCGTCTCCGCGGCGGGCATCATTGGTCTCGGGAGTACCCTCGATGGAAAGCATGAAGGTGAGGTTACCCAGCTCCACTATCCTCTCGCAGAGTGCCTCATCTATGAGAGTGGAATTGGAATATGCCACAAAGAGGCAGTCATTATGCTTCTCGCAGAGCTTTAAGATATCAGCCTTTCTGACCATGGGCTCTCCGCCGGTCATCATATACAGATATACGCCCAGCTCCTTGCCCTCGGTAACGATCTTGTCCATCTCCTCAAAAGTGAGGTTGGCCTTGTGACCGTATGTGCCGGACCAGCATCCTACGCAATGCATATTACAAGCCATGGTGGGATCAAAAAGAATGAGCCAGGGAATATTGCAGTTGTACTTTTCACGATTGGCACGGATAAGCTTTGTGCCACGGAAAAAAGCCTCATAACCCAGGTTCAGTATAAACTTCTTGGCAAACTTGGGATTAGCCTCGTCAATGATCTTGTTTATGAATCTGACCCATCTGTTATTGGGGTCGGAAATGGCTGTGCGAACTGCGGTCATGGTCTTTTCATTGGCCTTGCCCCAGAACTTCTCCGTCATGTCGACCAGCTGGAGATATGTCTTTGTGCGCTCGGCCCAGTTTTTCTTTCCGATGTTCTTAAGGAAAGAGTCGATGGCCACGGAAAATGCCTGACGCTCCGCTGCATGTTTCATGTTCTCTGCTAAAGATGCCATTTTGTTCCTCCTGATCCGCCCTTACGGTCCATGTGACCGCAATATTTGGCGTAAAAACAATAGATTTCTCGTTCTTAATCAGGAGTCTACCCCTCCTTTGTGCAAAGTGCAATAAACAAAACCCGGGGTTTGTAGCATATCAGATGAGGCTGTTTACTACCTCAGCCACTTCCTCCTCTACCATGGGCTTGGCGATGTATCCCTCAAATCCCATCCTCTCATATTCCTTCCTGTCACGCTTGGAGGTCTTGGCCGTCATGATAACGGCAGGAGTATGGGAATTGGGATTGGCCTCACTGCGCCTGGTGCGGAGCAAAAGCGCGGGGCCGTTGAGTCCCGGCATCAGATCATCCAAAAAGATGAGATCGTACTTAAAGGTGGCCAGTTCCTTTAATGCCTCCTGGCTGTCCTTCATGGTCTTGACCGTAGCCTTGCTCTGGTTCAAAAATGCATCAGCCACCTTCAGGTTCATTTCGTTATCGTCAACCACCAAAAATCTCTTGCCCTGGGCATGCTTGATACGCTTTTTGTCAGCCACGCCGTTAAGGACATTCTGCTTGTGCTGCTGCACCGTCATATCGCTCATGATCTTCTGGGAGATATGCACGGTGAATATGGAGCCCTTGCCGTAGGTACTCTTTACCTCGATGGTACCTCCCATGAGGGAAAGTATCTGCTTGGCAATGGAAAGTCCCAGACCCGTTCCCTCGATACTGCGGTTGTTCTCCATATCCATGCGTTTGAAGTTCTTGAAGAGATCAGCCATGTCCTCTTCCTTGATGCCCACGCCGGTATCCGTCACGGTAAAGTCAAGATGGACAAAATCATCCTCTACCTCTCCGGATACATCAAATACAATGATACCACGCTTGGTATATTTGATGGCGTTGTCGATGATATTGGACAGCACCTGATTCAGCCTCTCCTCATCGCCATAGAGCTCGTCGGGCAGATCCTCCTTGATGCGAAGCTGGCACTCCACCTTTTTATTGGTAAGCCCGTCAGCCAGCTTTTTGGCAAGGTTGTCCACCATCTCATCCAGATGGTAGTTCTCCTCCACTATGGTAAACTGGCCCGCCTCCATCTTGGACACATCCAGCACGTCATTTATAATGGACAAAAGTGCGGTACCAGCCTTTTTCATGTCCCTGGAATAATTGAGTACATTGGCCTCCTTGCTGTTTTGCAGGATGATCTCGTTGATACCCAAAATGGCGTTCATGGGTGTACGGATCTCATGGGAAAGCGATGCGATGAACACACTCTTGGCCTTGTTGGCGGAGGCCGCCTCTTCCCTAGCCTCCATCAGCTTATTCTGGGTATACAAAAGCTTCTGATAGTCTCTGGTCTCCAGTGCCAGATACAAAATGAACACGCCAAGGGATGTAAAAAGTGCCACCAGCTTGATCTGGCCCTTGAGAGTAGGCTGCACCGCCGAGACACCGAATACCATCATTATCGTAAAGAAGATGGCGTATCGCTCCCTTTGCATCATATTCTTGAACTCACGTATAAAGATCACCAGGGCATACAGGCCGAAATAAACCGCCGGCGCATAGCCTCCCCAGATATACAACGGTCCGGATGTAAACCTCCACTGAACGGGATCAAAATTGAACACCAGATGGGTAAAGGGATTGGTGGTCATAAGTATAATAGAGTATAAAAGCACCAGATTGTTCACATAGAGGATAAACCTGGGCCCCCTGTGGTTCGTAAGCCTTGTTATGTAAAGTGCAAAGAAGTAGAGAACAAAATGCTCGGTCAAAAACTGAGTCCCCTCGATGTAGTCACGCAGGACGCTCCATCCGTAGCCTCTGGGAAGATACAGATCCAGGGGTGCAAAGACCTCCGCCAGGGTGATCAGCAGGGCGCAGTAAGCCATACACCTGAAGGACCGGGCCGTCTTGTTGTCCTCACCCGAGATCAGATGCAAAAAGATCACGATGATCAGGTCAAAGAATATGGCTGCCACCTCATAGGTGACTTTTATGTTGTCCAGCAAATAGTCAACCATCTATCATTTCTCCTGCCTGTTTTGCAACCTTTTCATAGATCGACAAAAACTTCGGTGTCTCATTTATGAGGATCTCCTCATTTTTATCCAGATCCTCGCCCTTCATTGCGGCCTTGGCAATGACCTCCAGCCTGTCTGCCTCCTCCCCCAGTCCGTAAGCTCCTATGGCCCGGCTGGAAGTCTTGACTCCGTGCATAGCGATAACAAATTGCTTGAAATCACCTGCATCCAGATATTTTTTCAGGGACACAGACTTGCCCTGCCACTGGCTGACAAAGGATCTGAGATGATCCTTGTAATCCTGGATGTCTCCGCAGGCGTTGAGTCCCTCCTCCGCATCTATGGCCGAGGGATCCAAAACGATGTCTTCCTCGCCTCCTTCGTAAAGGTCCTCCTGGATATTCTCCGCTTTTTTTTCTATCCTCAGGAAATTGCGGACAGTCTCATTTAACCTGTCAGCCTCCACAGGCTTGGGCAGATACGCGTCAAAGCCCATATCCATATATTTTTTCTCAGATCCCGACAGGGCGTCCGCAGTCAGGACTACGCAGGGGGTGTCATGGTTCTTGGCATGCTCATCCTCTCTGATGGTCCTGAATACCTCAGGGCCGTCCACCACGGGCATGAAGGCATCCAAAAGGATGAGATCGAACTTTTTGATCTTTAATATGGCAAGGGCCTCCCTGCCTCCACCTGCTGTGGTAACGTGGACTCCCGTATCCTTCAAAAAGCCCTCCACAACCTTGATGTTCATCTCGTTATCGTCCACCACCAGGATCTTTTTACCCGAACCGTCAAAGGCAGTGACGGTATCATCCAGTCTGGTCTCTATCTCGCGGTTGCTGATATCCCGTATGGTCTCGCCCTTGACATACTTCTGGGGAATGGTGATATAGGTCATGGTACCCATACCGTAGTTACTCTCTACCCCTATGCTGCCGCCCATATTTTCCACAAAGCTCTTTACGATGGAAAGACCGATACCGGTGCCCTCCACCCCCTTGGTCTCGTCTTCATTGACGCGCTTGTAGGTCTCAAACAGGTTCTTCATATCCTCTTCCTTGATACCTATACCGGTATCCATGATCTGAACCTTCATGACCACCCTGTTGTCATCCTCGAAATCACCCCTGACACACAGGACCACCACTCCGTGGTTGGTGTACTTTACGGAATTGTTGAGAACGTTGACCAAAATCTGGCGTATGCGCACACAATCACCTACCATGGTATCCGGCAGATCCTGATCCACCTCGGCAATATAGGTAAGGCCCTTGTCCTTGACACGGGAGCCAATGATGATCTCCACATCTGCCAGCATGTCAGACAGATGATACTGTGCCTCCACAAAATCGATATTGCCCGTCTCTATCTTGGAAATGTCCAGCACCTGATTGATGATTGTAAGTAGCGCATCTCCTGCCTGCCTCATATCCCTGGCATGGTCTATGGTGGCAAAGTCGTGGGACTCCTTTAAAATCATCTCATTAAGTCCCATAAAAGCATTGAGGGGTGTGCGTATCTCATGGGACATATTTGCCAAAAATGTGCTCTTGGCCTCATTGGCCGCCAGCGCCTCCTCCCTGGCACGCTCCAGTGACTCGGTCATATCCATGAGCTGGGCGTAGTCCTCCGTCTCAAGACTCAGATAGATAACAAAAAGCACCAGCGATGTCATCAGACCGCTCAGGGTGAAAATGTTACCCAGAAGGGGCTGGGCTACCATACCCACGACCATGAGAACCCCCGCCATATACATGGTGTACCGGGATCTGGGCCGCAGGTTTTTGAGGTTGGTGATGAAAAATACCAGACCGCATACATAGGCAAAAAACGGCATGCCTATACCGATGGGCCAGTATAGTGGACCATGCAAAAACCTGTGCTCCTCGAAGCTGTACAGGGAAACACAGCCATCCCACATATTGCGGACAATGAAGAAAGCATATACGGCCAAAAAGATACCCTCAAATATCCTGAAGCCCTTCCTCACTTTTTTATTAAAGGCCAGGCTCAGGTAAGTGATAAGGCCGAAGCCGTAGAGCATAACGAAAAGATATGAAAATAAATTGGTGGTATTGAGAAGATAATAGGACCAGTTGTTGGGCTGCATGTCACCCATCCATGCACGGGACACCTCGGTGTAGATGATGATCATGCTGAAAGTGGTCAAACGGCGAAAAGCCCTGGTCTCCTCGGTCTTTTGCCTGGTTTGACGGGCTGAAAAAATGATAAGTATGATGTTAAAAAGAATCGCGGAGGCTTCAATATGAGCCTCCGGGTGTCTTAACATTGCATCAAGCATAGATCAACCTTTTTCCTCTGAATGCTCAACATAGAATCCGAATGAATCCTTGCCCTTTTTCTTGACAATGTATAATGCTTCATCAGCCCTCTGGAACATGGTCTCGTATGCCACTTCCTGTCCCTCGGGCTTTTCATATGCACCGATACTGGTGGTGACGACTATGTCAGGGCTGCCTGTGACGATACCATGCATGCCCTCCCTCACCCGGTCCAGACATGCCTCCACATCAGCACGTCTCACATCCTTTTTAAAGAACATCATGAACTCGTCTCCGCCCATGCGTCCCACGATGGCCTGGTCACCTCCCACGTTACGAAGGAGGATGGCCACACTTTTTAAAACGTGGTCTCCTGCGGCGTGGCCCATGGTGTCGTTGACTCTCTTGAAGTCATCCACATCCACAATGCAAAGGGTCATGCGGTCCCGGGAATGCTTTTTTATATAATGTAAAAGCTTCTCCTCAACTGCGCCGCGGTTGTAGATCTGGGTCAGTACATCCTTTCTTGCCATCTCCTTTACCAGCTCCGCCTGAACAAAGGTGGAATTGCGGAAGTGGTACACCAGGTAGGACAGGTATATCCCCATGAACATGGCCAAAAGCGCCGCAAAAAGATTGATGGAGAATATCTCCTCGGACTTAAAGATATAAGAGGCGATGATCAGCGCCGCCGATTCCAGCGCCGTCACGATCATGGTCACATTCCATGTGAATATAAAGGATGGGATGAAGCCTATCATGATGGGAGCAAAATAAATGGCGCTCTGTGGCATCCAGGGAGGAGCCACGGAAATGGTGATCACAAAGACCATCACATAAAGCTGGAAGATCAGGCATGTAACCTGCACCTCCTTAAAGCTCCGCTCCTTTTTAAAATGTCTGAAGAAGATATATATGAACACACATATCTGGACGATCAGAGCATCGCGGTAGATAAAGTTGATACCCCAGTTTGCGAATTTTAACGGAACAATAATGTTATATGCAACAAGGATAGCTGTGTACAATACACTGATCGTACACAGCACTCCCTGATTCTGTTTTGCTATGGACTCAGACTCAGCCTCCAGATACTCCCTGGAAACATCCTGAATATGAGCCACTCCGCTAAAAAGACTGCTCATAACCGCTCCCCATGCGGTGCTTTACAATACTAACCCTCTTGTGTATTATCTGTCTCCAGATCTGATACCATATCTGACGCATCAACTCTGAACTCCTTGATGATGCGATCCAGATCAAGTGCAGACTGGTTAACGTTGTTGCCGTTTTCAGCCAGGATCTCGACGCTGGTATTAACAGTATCGGTGGTGGCGTTAAGCTCCTCTGCGGTAGCGGCATTCTCCTCGGAGATGGCCGACAGGCTCTCAATAAGTCCGGAGATGTTGGCCACGCCGTCACTGAGATTCTGGTTGGCTGCATGGAACTCATCCGCTGTGGCATTGATGTTCTGGATGCCGCTGGCAATATCCGTAAAGCTGTTGCTGGTCTCCTCAACTGCCTCTTTCTGACGGCTGACATATTCACGTACATTGTCGCTCTGCTTAGCCGCATTGTCGGTGTTGTGCTGGAGGTCTGCCAGCATCTCATTGATGATATTAACGGAATTGGCTGACTGCTCGGACAGATCCCTGATCTCATCAGCAACAACCGCAAAGCCCTTGCCTGCCTCTCCTGCACGGGCAGCCTCGATGGATGCGTTAAGTGAAAGCAGGTTGGTCTGGCTGGCAATGGAGGAAATGAGATCCGATGCCTCGGAAATCTTTTTTGTGGACTCCTCGATACCGCCGATCACCTCGAAAATCTCCTCGAATGCGTCTACACTCTGCTCGGTAATGGACTTCAGTCCGTCCACTCTCTGGAGTCCCTCGTCGGTAACCTGACGTATCTGTGAAGATACCTCAGCCAGGGCATTGGCATTGGCCGTGTTCTTCTGCATCATCTCATCTACCGTAGACATATGGCTGGCGATGTCGGCAATGTCCGTAGCCTGGGATGTAGCTGTGTTGGCAAGCTCCGAAGCCGCACTGTTGATGTGGGCGATGGAGCCAGAAGTCTCTGATGTGGAATGACCCATCTGGGTGGAGGACTCCGCCAGAGCCATGGAGGATCCCTGCAGCATGGAGATCATGTGTAAAAGATGTCCCTGAACATCCCTTGCAGCAAGATTCAATGTGCAGATCTCGTCCTTACCCTCAAGAGGATCGATAGTATCCGTCAGATCGTTATGAGCAATGGATTCGATCTTTTTGGTAACGTACTGGAGATTGACTCTTATATATCTGATGACCCAGGCAGCAAAGACTACAACTACTGCGAGGATCACGATGATGATGGTAATGATGGACACCAGCTTTTTGTGAGTCTCAGCCAAAAGCATATTCTTCTCATCCTCAGCATAAGCATTGATGATGTCGCCCATATCATTGATGGAGCCACTGACCAGCGAAAAGCTCTCCGTGGATGCACGGTAATCACTCTCTGTGCTGCCCTCTGGATATGCAACATCATTCCAGGTGGGATAATTATTGTTGAACTGTGTAAGACAGTTGTTGATATTGTTGCCATCAAAGTCGTAGGTGCCTACAGCGGGATATTTATCTACGATCTCCTGGATCTTGCCGATACCGTCAAAGGTCTGCTGGGCATTCTCGGTGAAATCATCCAAAAGAGAAGGATCCGGCTGTTCACCGTATGCGGAAGCCGCCATGTACTGCTCCTGAGCCAGCCTGGCCTGATAAAGATCACGGTCGGCAGTATTAACAATATTATTGATGTTGTAAAGCTGCTCATAGAAGATCTTCTCCGATTCGTCCATGACACTGTTGACCCTGTTGCCCAGAAGAAGCATGCCAATGATAGCTGCTACCACCATGGGTATCGCTGCCAGCATGAGTTTTCCGCGAATTGAAAGATTTCTCATAATCACCCCTCCGTTCCGTCGACAATCGAATCATCCACACACCAACGATCGCCTGTTCTTTATTGTGCTAAAGTCTTGGTCTAATTATAATACAACCGTACTTTCTTTTCCATAGAAAAACCCAACTTTACTCTAGTTGAATCCCATGATCCTCTGGGAAACCTTGTAGGCCTTGACGGACAGATAACGCCCCAGTCTGCCCGGCAGGTTCATGGATCCGCCCATAACACCGTATCGCAGGTGCCTGTAGGTGCGGGTATCCTTGTTCTTGATATATCTCCAAAGCTCTTTTACCTTGGCCAGGTTCACGGGGTCATGGCTCACATACCCGATGGCCGACGACACCACCGTGATGGTCTCAAGATAGGAGAGCATATATTTTCTCAAATGATCGTCGAGGTCCATCTCGTAGAGATTGTAGGCATCGATCATCAGATAGTTCACCCTGAGCTGCTGATCGATGCGGGATATCATGATCTGCTCAGTGACCGACTGTCCCTCCCGGCCGATAAAATATCTGTAAAAATCAACATCCAGATAATAAAGTGTCTTTACGTAAGGTAAGGGAATATATACGAAAAGATTGTCCACATAGAAGGTGTGCTCCGGCAGCACCAGTCCGCACTGGCGAAGCATCTCGGTCCTGTAGGTGACGGAATGCATCAGGATGGAAAAGCCCCTGATATTGTGCTTCATGCCGTCCCAGCCAATGACCTCTCCCTTGGGAAAAAGGGGACCGTAAAACATCCTGCGATGCTGATCCGTGGAGACCTTTTCATACACGTAATTTGTCAAAAGCATGTCCACCGGAGTGCCATTGTCCACCAGCATATGAAGTGTCTCAAGGACCTTTTTATATGCCTCGGGATCCACCCAGTCATCGGAATCCACTACCTTGTAGTACATACCGGTAGCGGCAGCAAGCCCCGCATTGACTGCGGAGCCGTGACCGCCATTTTCCTTGTGGATCACCTTTACTATGTCAGGATAGTGCCTGGCATAAGAATCAGCTATATCTCCGGTGTTGTCCATAGAGCCATCATCCACGATTATGATCTCGATGTCATCACCTCCGGGGAGTAATGACTCTATGCACTTTCCCATGTATGAAAATGAATTGTAGCAAGGTATTGCAAAGCTTATCAGCTTCATAAAATGTCCTCTTAGAAATCGGTAAGTTCAGCTGCACGCTTCTCCAAAAATGCTCCCATGCCTTCCTTCTTGTCATGTGTGTCATTGACAACACCAAAGAGGTTAGCCTCCATCTCAACTGCGTTATGGATGTCCATATCATAGCCGTTGTTGATGGCTGCCTTGGCAACAGCGTTGGCGTAACTGCCCTTTGAAATGATCTTCTTAGCCATAGCCTCACAGGTAGGATAGAGCTCGTCAGCGGGAACAACCTTATTAACGAGGCCGATACGATAAGCCTCTGCAGCGTCAACATTATCACAGGTAAAGATCATCTCCTTGGCGCGTCCCATGCCTACCAGACGAGCCAGTCTCTGTGTGCCGCCGAAGCCGGGGATGATGCCCAGGCCTGTCTCGGGCTGACCGAAGATGGCGTTGTCGGAAGCGATCCTGATATCACATGCCATGGCGATCTCACATCCGCCGCCCAGTGCAAAGCCGTTGACTGCGGCGATGGTCACCTGTCTCATCTCCATAAGCTTGAAGAAAGGCTTGCTCGCCTTGATGCCGAATGCTCTAGCCTCGGGAGCGGTGAAATTGACCATCTCGGAGATATCTGCGCCTGCAACGAAGGACTTGTAAGGGTTGTCCTTTTTGTCGGGGCCGCCTGTAAGGATGACTACTTTGATGTCATCTCTTGCCTCGATCTCATCGAGAGCTACCGTAAGCTCCTCAAGTGTCTCGGAATTCAGTGCGTTGAGCGCTGCGGGACGGGAAATAGTAAGTCTTGCTATCTCGTCTGCTACCTCAAGCTTAAGATTTTTGAAGTCTGCCATTTTAAAACCCTCCTTGAAAATACTTTTATATTAAGCCTTGCGGCTTTTAGCCAATCTAAATGATACTTTATTTGCGTTAAAAAAGCAACAAAAAAGAGGGCAGCGCCAAAGCCGCCCTGAAGATTAAAATAACGTCAGCCGGGGTATTTTAAAAGCCCCCGGTGGTTTCAGCTCAGTGTGCCGAAACCGGGCCAGATAAGCATGGTGAGGTACCCGATGATCACTGCCACTATCATGCGCACCAGAGCCACCACGATACCGTTTTTCATGAGCTTTCCGGGATCCAGACCGTAGGATACGGGGATGGCCCTCACGCTTACGGGAAGAATGGATTCGAAGTTCATGGCCATGGCGGTGGTGAAAACATAGGGGATGGGGTTTTGTCCCATTTTCTGCGTCACACCTATTACGATGGGGAGGGTGACTGCGGCGGATACGGTGGAATTGGTCATCTCGGAAATGAGGCAGGCAAATATCGCAAAGATCAGCACCGTTCCAAAACCACCTGACAGGTTTATGCCGGATACAAAGGAGGCTATGGCGTCATTGGCACCGGAGCCCGTGAGTATCTGTCCCAGTGCCAGGCCGCCGGCAAAGAGCAGGAGCATCCCCCACATAACCTCACGCTGGGCCTTGTCCCAGGTTAAAAGCATTTCCTTTTTATCTGCGGAAATGATCACGAAGTTCACACATCCCAATATCAAAAACAGATAGGCCGGAACCAGTCCCGGCAGAAGCTCGGCGTAAAGAGGGCGAACGAAGGATCCCAGCATGGCGATGATGAAAAGCACCAGGCTTGTCTTTTCGTCCTTTTTCATGGGTCCCAGTTCCTGATAGCATTTCTCAAAGTACTCTTTTGTGCCGGAAAGGGAGGTGGTCTCCATAGGTTTTAAAAGCATGGCAGCCAGTACGGCAACCGTGGCTATGGCAGTATAGGGAAGCATGCGGGCTATCCAGTCCACATACATGAACTCCCGTCCTGTGAACTCCTCGATAAAGGCGATAGCGGTGATATTCATGGCGCCGCCCAGGGGTGTCCCTGCCCCGCCCACCTGGGAGCCCCAGGCTATGGCGCAGAGTATGGGTGTGGCCGCCTCGCATTTTCTAATATCCTCATAGCCAGCCGCAGCCAACATGGATACAGCTATGGGGGTAAAGATGGCCACCACCACTACGTTGGGCATCATATTGGAAAGGACCACCGCGGCCAAAAGCCAGACAGTGATCTGTGATTTCATGGAGGGACCTATGAGAGAAAGGGCCTTCAGAGAGATTCGCCGATCCAGCCCTATCGCACTCCAGGGCGCTGTCAAAAGGCAGGAGCCGAAGATCAGGATGATGCTGCTTGAGGCATATTGGGATATCACATCCTCCATGGGTACTATGGAAAAGAGTGCATTGATCACGCCGGGCAAAAGGGCTGTCACCGTAATATCCACGGGTCTGGCCACCCACCAGTAGATCATCCACAGAGCCGTACCTATGCCCTTGGCTGCGGTATAGTCCATGGCGCCTGTTTTTCCAAGTCCCATACTTATCAGAAGATACAATACCGGGCCGGCCACCAGCTGTGCTATCCTCTTTTTATTATTCATCACGCCCTCCTTATCAATTTAGTTAAATCGTTTAATTAATATATACCACAAAAGAGATAACGTCAATAATAAAATGAAAAATTCTATTGACTTCTTCGAAAAACCGTGTATTATAGTGTTTGGTTAAAGCAATTAATCAAACCAATTTTTAGTTGAAAAGGAGAGCAGTTATGAAAATCGGATTTATCGGTCTTGGTATCATGGGCGAGTCAATGTGTGAGAATATTGTAAAAAAGCATGACGACACAGTTTATGCATTTGACTTTGTTAAGGAAAAGGTTGATCTTTTGGCTTCAAAGGGCGCGGTTGCCTGCGCTGATTCCGTGGAGTTAGCAAAAAATTCCGACGTCATCATCTCAATGGTTCCCAAGAGCGAGCACTCCCGCGCGGTATATGAGGGGATCCTTTCCGTTTTGGATGACAGCAAGTTCTGTATAGACATGAGCACCATCGATCCTTCCGTTTCCGTTGAGATTTCCGAGATGGTAAAAAAGACCGGCGCTCACTTCATAGATGCTCCCGTTGTAAAGAGCAAGCCCGCAGCCATCGCCGGCAAGCTTGGTATATATGTAGGCGGATCCGAAGAGGATTATGAGAAGGCCAAGCCCATCCTTTCCTATATGGG
>JAILEN010000011.1 GCA_024687655.1 Lachnospiraceae bacterium
GGCTGACCAGCAGCTGATCATCGGCATTCTCCACAGCCTGTGCGCTGTAACCCGGAGCCACCACCGTGGCAGTCGGCTCAAAGGGCAGGTTACATGTCTGGCTGTCAGACTCAGAGTCTGTGTAGCATTCCGGCAGGATAAAGTCCGTCCAGAACTCCTCTATGGTATGGTAATCCGTGTCATCTATGACGGAGATCATGTTGTTGGATCTGCAAAAATACAGATACTGGCGGGTACTGTTACCATCATCATCCAGCCCCAGATCGTCTGCGGTCAGATCAATATTGTACCAGGTATCGTCGATCCTGACTTTGTTCCACTGGTGAAGGGCCGAGGTGACACAGATACAGTCGATACCCACGGCGTTGCACAGCATCATAAAGGCTCCGGAATATCCGGCGCACACCGTCTTTTTGTCCTCATGACCGAATACGCTGTAAACCGACTGGGTAAAGGTCACGTCCTCCGCAGGAATGCTGCTCTCGTAATCCACCATATCGATGATGTAATCATGGAAAGCCCGGACTCTCTCCGCATCCGTATGCGCCAGTGAGGTGTTGCTGATAGCCGAACGGACATCATGTGATATCCTGCCGTTAGCCGTCTCCCTGGAAGTACCGGAAGAAAACCTGGGATACACCGTAAAGCTGATAGCATTGTCCGCGGTCTTGGGAAAGATCATGGTGGACAAAAAATAGTACTGTGGGTTGTTGTATTTGAATATCTTGGCAACCTGAACCATCTGAGGGATGGTCAGACTCTCTGACGACACATATCCCATCAAGTAGTAGGTAGTATTCTTGTAAACGTGCTCCGTGGCGTCCTCATCACCCAGCATAAATGACAGACATCTGTCATTAAGCGCATCGTAAAAATCCCTCTCTTTTGGGGACATCTGGTTGTAAAAATAGTAGTTGCCGTATTTTTCCCAATCAGTACCCTGGGTGTAAGTAGTGGAACCCTTTGAACGATCAGTGATGAATCCTGCCGCATCGAGAGGCATCACGCACGTGAGCATCAATACAGCCGAGATCAATATCAAAGCACCTTTTTTTATTATCTCGGTAAATCTGTTCATACAAACCTCTTAGCATAAAGGGTAGAAAAATCCACTTTTCTATTTTATAATATATA
This sequence comes from Lachnospiraceae bacterium, assembly GCA_024687655.1. Taxonomy (GTDB): domain Bacteria; phylum Bacillota; class Clostridia; order Lachnospirales; family Lachnospiraceae; genus JAILEN01. The sequence goes on from JAILEN010000011.1 coordinate 1,135, forward strand.
CGATAAAAAAGAAACAAAAAAATGGGGTATGGAAATAATGATCGAAAGAAAAAGACTGCTTGCGCTTGATTACTATAAGAAGGAGCATTTTTCCGGCAGCGATGCCGGACTTAACATGCGTTACCGCATCGAGAGGTTTGTGGAGCCACTGCCTGAGGATGCATCTGAGGATACGCCCTCTCCCGAGCCCGTGTTCCGGGCCACCGTCTGGCCCGAACCCTACTCCTATGAGGCCACGGATCCCGTTCTTTTCATCACCCACAATGAACCCTTCAGCGAAGAAGGCCTGAACGCCCTGGTTGCCTGGATGAACATGCAAAATTTCAGCGAGGACGCCGCTTCGGGCCCTATTCTATAACCTGTTCCATAAGATCGTAAATATCATCCAGCCCCAATTTAGTAACGGAAGAAAAGGGAATCAGAATGTCATCCTCAGAAGCACCAAGTCCCTCACGGACCATCTTCAAATGCTTGTCCAGCTGGGAACGATTGATCTTATCGGCTTTCGTGGCAATGATTATGGGCTGGAGCTCAAGGTAGTTGATCCAGTCATACATCTGCTTATCAAGTTCGCTGACGGGATTACGTATATCCACCAGAAGAAAAACGCAGGCCAGCTGCTCCGACTCAGTCAGATAATTCTCTATCATGGTACCCCACTGCTCCGACAGAGCCTTGGAGGTCTTAGCATAGCCGTATCCCGGCAGATCCACCAGATAAAGCTCATTATTGATATTGTAAAAATTGAGAGTCTGTGTCTTTCCGGGCTTTTGGGAAGTACGTGCAAAGGACTTTCTGCCCATCACCGTATTGATAAGTGACGATTTCCCCACATTAGATCTGCCGGCAAAGGCCACCTCAGGGAGGTCGTTTACCGGCAGTTCGCTCGTAGGTCCGCACACAGTCTCAAGATCCACTGATCTGATTATCATGCGCTCTCCTTTTTATCATCTTTCTTCTCGGGAAGCTCCACTACCGAGCTCTCCTTTTTGTCAGCAACAAGGACCAGATTATCGTCCACCTTTTCCTTGGTGATCACCAGCTTCTTCATGGACTCATCCGAAGGCGCCTCGTACATGTCATCCATCATGATGTTCTCCATGATGGCACGAAGTCCGCGGGCTCCTGTCTTTCTCTCAATGGCCTTCTTGGCAATCTCACGAAGGGCTTCCTCGGTAAACTCCAGCTCCACGTCATCCAGTCCGAAAAGGGTGTTGTACTGCTTGGTCAGGGAGTTTTTGGGCTCCGTGAGCACCCGTACCAGATCGTCCTCAGACAGCTCGTCCAAAGCCACATTTACCGGCAGACGGCCGATAAACTCGGGGATCAGTCCGAACTTCACGAAATCCTGGGGCAGCACGTGCTTGAAGAGATCGCTCTCCCTCTCACCCTCTGTACGGATCTCGGTAACGTCGGTGGCAAAACCGATACGCTTGGTATCCAGTCTGGACTCGATGATCTTGTCCAAACCCTGGAAGGCTCCGCCGCATATGAAGAGGATATTGGTGGTGTCAATCTGTATGAGCTCCTGCTGAGGGTGCTTTCTGCCGCCCTGGGGAGGAACCGAAGCCACCGTACCCTCAAGGATCTTGAGCAGTGCCTGCTGAACGCCCTCACCGGAAACATCCCTGGTGATGGATACGTTCTCGCCCTTTTTGGTGATCTTGTCTATCTCGTCTATATAGATGATGCCGTACTGAGCCTGGTCCACATCTCCGTCCGCAGCCTGTATGATCTTAAGAAGGATATTCTCCACATCCTCACCCACATATCCTGCCTCGGTCAGTGTGGTGGCATCTGCAATGGCAAAGGGTACGCCCAGGATCCTGGCCAGGGTCTGTGCCAGAAGTGTCTTACCGCAGCCGGTAGGTCCCAGCATCAGCACGTTGGACTTCTGTAGCTCCACATCTATGGAATCCGGATCAGCCATAACCCTCTTGTAGTGGTTGTAGACCGCCACGGAGAGAACCTTTTTGGCCTCCTCCTGTCCTATGACATACTCATCCAAAAATGCCTTCAGCTCTCTGGGCTTTTTGAGGTTGATGTTGGGACGGACAGGCTCGTGCTTCTCCTCCTCCATCATATCCTCCAGCATCTCCTCATCTATGATCTCTGCGCAGATCTCTACGCACTCATCACAGATGTAGATGCCGTTGGGCCCGGAAATGAGCTTTCTCACTTCATTCTGGGTCTTGCCACAGAACGAGCAAAAAATGTTGTCATTAACTATCCTGTTCATATATTAACCTTCTGCGCGGTTTTCAATGATGCGGTCGATAAGTCCGTACTCCAGTGCCTCGGAAGCTGACATATAGTGGTCACGGTCAGTATCCTGCGCCACCTGCTCAACAGGCTTACCGGTATTTTCCGCAAGTATCTCGTTAAGTCTCTTTTTGGTCTTTAAAATATTCTCTGCAGCGATCTCAATCTCCGTAGCCTGACCGCGGGCACCGCCGCTGGGCTGATGGATCATGATCTCGGCGTTGGGCAGAGCCAGGCGCTTGCCCTTTGTGCCGCCTGCCAGCAAAAACGCACCCATGGACGCTGCGAGTCCCACACATATGGTGGATACGTCGCACTTGATATAGCGCATGGTATCGTAAATGGCAAAGCCTGCGGTAACCATGCCGCCGGGGCTGTTGATGTAAAGATGGATATCCTTGCTGGGATCCTCGGATTCCAAAAACAGAAGCTGGGCAACTGTCAGGGAAGCGGTGGTCTCGTTGACCTCCTCACCCAGAAAAATGATCCTGTCCTTAAGCAGACGGGAGTATATATCATATGATCTCTCGCCTCTGGAATTCTGTTCAATGACATAAGGTATTGTTGCCATAATAAATCTCCTTGCTCTACGCTCTACTCGTCATCCTTTTTGGAAGCACGCTTTTTTGTCTCCTTTTTATTGTCAAGGATGACATCGATGGCCTTCTCCATGGTGATCTCCTTCTTCAGGCGGTCTCTCTCGGAATCGGGCATATCCTTTTTAAATGAGTCAACAGGCATACCATACATAGCAGCCATGTCCTCGATCTTCTTGTCGATATCCTCATCGGAAGCCTCAAGCTTCTCAACCTCGGCGATCTCCTCCAAAACGAGGCTGCCCTTCAGGCGGTCCTCAGCATCGGGACGCATCTGTGTACGAAGCTGCTCCTCGGTCATATTTGAAAACTTCAGGTAATCATCAAGTCTCAGTCCGCTCTGACGAAGGCTCATGGCGTAATCCCTGACCATGGAATCCAACTGGGTCTCCACCATAGCCTCAGGAAGCTCGATCTCGGAATCGGCAACGATCTTGGCGATGGCCTCGTCCTCATATGCACGGCGAGCCTCATTCTCCTTACGCTTCTCGATGCGCTCGCGAACGTCCTTTTTGTAATCCTCCTCGGAGTCAAAGCCCTGATCATCCACATAATCTGCAAGCTCGGGAAGCTCACGGGTCCTGATGGTATGGATCCTGCATGCAAAGACAGCATCCTTGCCGGCAAGCTCCTTGGCCTGATAATCCTCAGGGAAGGTAACCTTTACATCCACATCCTCCTCGAGGCCAACGCCCTCAAGCTGCTCCTCGAAACCGGGGATGAATGTGCCTGAACCAAGCTCTAATGTATGATTCTCCGCACTGCCTCCCTCAAAGGCCACGCCGTCAATGGTGCCCTTGAAGTCCAGAACAACGGTATCACCCTTTTGGGCTGCGCGGTCTGTAACCTCGATCATACGGGAATTTCTCTTGAGATCGTTATCGATATCCTTCTGTACGTCCTCATCGGTGACATCGGTATCGATCTTGGTCACGGATACGCCCTTGTACTTGCCCAGCTTTACAGGAGGACGAAGTGCCACGGTAGCCTCAAAGATGAACTCCTTGCCCTTTTCGATCTGCTTAACCTCGATCTCGGGGGATGAAACCACATCCTCATCGATCTGGTCAAAAACATTGGGATAGTTCTCGTTGATCAAAAACTGGGATGCATCCTCGTAAAAGATCTCGGGACCATACATTTTCTCTATCATATTCTTGGGTACCTTGCCTTTTCTGAAGCCCGGTACCGAAATGCGATTCTTAATACGCTTATATGCTTTGTCACATGCCTCATCCACCTTCTCGGGCTCAACACTTATGATGAGCTTTGCCATGCTGCCTTCTAATTTCTCTACCTGTACGTTCATTACGAATACCCTTTCTTATTATATACATTTCGTGAAAAACTCACGCATTTCGAGATTTTACCATAATTTTTCCACTTTTTCAATAAAATAGTTAGCATTGATTATTTTTTTACTTTAGTTTATAATTGTATCCGGAACATACTTTCATTTTTATGAGGAGAGAGTGATAATGGATTTTAGCAATTATTCCATCCTTATCAGTGATGATTCCATTTTAGCACGGAAGCAGCTTAAGGATGTGATCAATTCTCTTGGCGAGGGTGCCACCTTCATCGACGCATCCAACGGCCAGGAAGCTATCGATAAGTATCGTGAGCATCATCCCACATTAGCATTTTTAGATATAGTTATGCCGGTGAAGGATGGTATCGAGGCTGTAAAGGGTATCATATCTGAGGATCCCCAGGCTGAGATAATCATCGTATCATCTGTGGGCACCCAGGCTCAGCTCAAGGCAGCCATTGAGGCCGGTGCCAAGGACTTTATCCAAAAGCCTGTCAATGCTACGCAGGTAAAGACCATCATAGAAAAGCACCTTCCCTAAGGAGGATTTATGTTTGCACAATTTTTTGGAAATTTCCTGCTGGGCAAGGACGCTGTCACACCCGAGCAGCTTGCCAAGGCTATCGCGCAGACCCAGAGCACACATGTAAAGCTGGGTACCATAGCCATGCAAAAGGGCTATATGACTGCTGCCGAGGTTGATGAGGTTTGCTTTATGCAGACCCGCGAGGACAAGCGTTTCGGTGAGATAGCTGTTGAGCGTAATTACCTTTTTGAGGATCAGTTAGAAGATCTGTTGGAGACCCAGAATTCCAACTATCTGCTTCTGGGACAGGCCCTTGTGGATCTCGGTTATCTTACCAATGAGGAGTTGGAGTCCCACCTCATAGAATACCAGGCAGAAAATGACCTGGGTTCCCTGTCTGCAGGCGATGAGAGTGATGATGCAGTTGAGCGTCTGGTAGAGAATTTCCTGGAGGACGCAGACGGCGAGATTCCCGATCATGCAGTTATTTATATCAAGCTTGTATTCAACAGTCTTGTCCGTTTTGTAGGTCAGGACTTTACGCCTCTGGCTCCCATTGAGGTGGACAGTTATGAGGCTCATTGCTGTGTTACACAGCGCATAGGAGGACCTATCCACATTACCGCATCACTGGATATGGATGAGGATGTGGCCATCGAGTTTGCTTCACGCTATGCGGACATGGAGTTCGACAGTTTTGATGAGTATGCAGAGGCTTCCCTGGAGGACTTTTTGAATCTCCACAATGGACTCTTTACCGTCAACATGAGTAACTCCCGTGCCATGGAGCTTTCACTGGAGCCTCCCTATCACGAGGATGAGACAGAGATCACCTTCCGTGGCAAGTGCTACGTTATTCCCGTGATCTACCCCTTCGGGACGGTTTATGTATTAGTTGAGATCTGATAATTTAAGAGCATAAAAAAGATCCCACGTAGACGCACGTTTGACGTGCGTCGGTGGGACTTTTTTATGCTCTGTTTTCTTATTATGCTCTGAGTTCGATATTCATCTTCTTCAATGCGTTGATTATCCGCTCAATGGCTGAGGATACATCCTCATCTGAGAGGCTGCGGTCCGGTGCTCTGAACACAAGCGAGTATGCCACCGACTTGTGACCTGCAAGGATCTGCGCACCCTCGTAGATATCGAAGAGTTCATATGACTCCAGAAAAGCTCCGCCCTTATCCTTGAAGACCTTCTCGATCTGGCCCACCAGGATGTCCTTGGGTACCACCATGGAGATATCTCTGGTAGATGCAGGGAAGTTACTTATGGGCTTGAACTTCTTTTCCACCTCTCCTGCTCTCTTTAGGATCTCAGGCATATCTATCACTGCGATGATCACCCGGTCCTTGATGCCATAATTGCCGCAGACCATGGGATGTACCTCACCCATATAACCGATGAGCTGTCCCTCATAGCTGATATCAGCCTTTCTGCCGGGATGGAGATAGGGACGCCTGGCCTCAGGTGAATACTCTAAAGAATCAGGATCGAGTCCGGCCTTTTCGATGAACTCGGCAACCACTCCCTTTACAGCAAAGAAATCAGCATCCTTGCCATAGGTTCCCAGGACAAACTGCTGTCTCTCATCGGGAAGCTCCGTCAGAGGGAGGGCCTTGGGGATATAAATGGTAGCCAGCTCGTAAAGACGTACATCCTTGTTACGGCGGTTATAGTTGGTAGCAAGGGATGTCAAAATACCGTTTAACGGAAGTGTCCTCATGACTGAGAAGTCCTCACCCAGGGGATTGGATATCTCAATAAACTTCCTGTCATCAGAGTCCGCAGGTACCAAAAGCCTGTCAAACACCTTTGGGCTCTCGAAGGAATAGGTCATGGTCTGTGAAAAACCGTTAAACTCTGCAACGTTGCGGGCCACCTGCTCCAATGCAAGCTTCGGAGACAGTCCGCCCTTCACCGATGAACCCTGAGGCAGGGTAGAAGGTATCTTGTCGTAGCCGTAGAATCTGGCCACCTCCTCAGCTATATCCGCATAGGACAAAAGGTCCTGACGGAAGGTGGGGATCAAGAGTTCATTTTTGCTCTTGTCGTATTTGATCTCCAGGGGACCGAAATAGGAAAGCATGGTATCTGCAGACAGATCGGTTCCCAGGATCTTGTTGTACTTTTCAGGCTCAAAGGGAAGTGTAATGGGCTCCTTTTTCACGGGATATACATCACAGACTCCTCCCACCACTTCGCCGGCACCCAGCTGCTCCACCAGAGCACAGGCACGGTTCATGGCCTCGATGGTGTTGTTGGGATCCAGGCCCTTTTCAAAAATGGAGGAAGCATCCGTACGCATACCCAGCTTTTTGGCAGATACGCGGACATTGGCTCCGTCAAAACAGGCTGCCTCAAAGAGCATGGTGGTCACGTCATCAGTGATCATGGAATTCTCACCACCCATGATACCTGCAATAGCCACCTGTTTTTTGCCGTCACAGATCATGAGGATGGAATCATCCAGCTCGTGCTCCTGTCCATCTAAAGTGGTGAACTTATCTCCCTTTGCAGCACGCTGCACCACTATCTTATTGTCCTCGATGGTGGACAGGTCAAAGGCATGCATGGGCTGTCCATACTCGATCATCACATAGTTGGTGATATCAACCATGTTGTTGATGGGACGGATACCATGGGATCTGAGCCTCTTTTGCATCCACTCCGGTGAAGGAGCGATCTTTACGTTTTTAACTACACGGCCCGTATATCTCTTACAGAGGTCCGTATCCTTTATCTCCACGGAGATCATGGAATTGACATCCTCAGAATTGCCGGTTTCGGGTACTTCGGGAGGAATGAACTCCTTGCCAAAGGTGGCTGCCGCCTCACGGGCTATACCTAAGACTGCAAAGCAGTCCACACGGTTGGAGGTGATCTCGTACTCCACCACCACATCATCCAGGCCAAGTGCAGCTACGGCGTCATCACCGGGCTGTACATCAGTTCCCTGAGGAAGCTCGTTATCATCGGCATCCCTTCCGAAAATGTAGATGCCGCCCTCCTGCTGCTCGGGGAACATGTCTGCGGTGCTGCCCAGCTCCTCGATGGAACAGAGCATGCCGTTTGATTCCACTCCGCGGAGTTTGCCCTTTTTTATCTTCACACCACCGGGAGTGAGGCTGCCGTCATGGCCTCCTGCTACCCTGCCACCGTCTAAAACAACGGGTACCAGATACCCCTCTTTGACGTTGGGTGCTCCGGTCACGATCTGGATGGTCTCAGCGCCCACATTCACCTGGCATACCACCAGCTTATCAGCGTCGGGATGAGGCTCGATCTTTTCGATGCGACCAACGACTATCCTGTCCAGGTCTGCTGCCATATCCGTGCAGAACTCCACCTTGGAGCCGGACATGATCATGGCATC
>JAILEN010000031.1 GCA_024687655.1 Lachnospiraceae bacterium
ACTCCCAGATCCGTCTCGCCCTTGCCTATGGACTCGTTCATGGGAGGTCCTGACTCGAAATCGTACCAGACCACGCTGACACCGTATTCCTCCAGGGCCTCCTCTATCCAACCGTTTTCCCTGGCTACGAAAAGAGGTATGAAAGCCGCCGATGGCTGGATGGCGATGCTCACCGTATTGGCAGTGACTCCGTCCTTGCTGCCGCCCTTGCCGCCGACACAGCCGGTCAAAAGTCCCAGCGCCATGACGATGATCATAAAAATTGAAAATGCTTTTTTTATCATAGGTCCATTACTTCCTCTAAGGTAGAAAACCGCATAATCACACATATAATGATACTATTTAGCCTTAAAAAATTCAACAAAAAAAACTCTTGCAAAAAGTTATCATTTATGATAACCTAATTATCGTGAGGTGCTCAAATAGGTATGAGCTCATAAAAGCAAAGCCTCACAAAATGCAGTTTAAAAATGGTGTGTGTATGAATAAGCGATATCCGGGAGATGATATCCCGCCCTCTGCTGAGAGGCTCAGAGCCAGTGTGGCCGCCGAGGTGAAGGCAGCCAGGAGGCAGTCTCATCTGACACAGGAAAAACTTGCCGAGATCTGCGGCACGAAAAAGTCAAATATATCCCGGATGGAGAGCGGACGATACAATCCCAGTCTGGATTTTCTGGTGAAGGTTGCGGAGTCCATGGAAAAAGAGCTTATGATACACATATCATAGGAACTGTAGATGAATAGCCTGTGCATTTTGACGCCGGATTCGGTTTCATATGCAAGGCGGAGGAGTGAGTCGATGCCGGCGCATCGACGATTGACGACAACGAAGCAGATGGAATCGAAGACAAGTCAAAATGTATAGGATATTTGTCTACGGTTCCTCAGGGGAGAATGCAGGATGTACCTGCTTAAAAAGGGGAGAAATGAAAAATAAACTGAAATTCGACAAGACTGCCTACAGAAAGAGCATCGTGCTTTGCGAGAGCAGCAACACCCGGGCAGTCAAGCTTACGGCACAGATATTGGTAGATCATTCCATTTCATTTTCAAAGGCATATCGCCACATACCCATCTTCCGCAGGGACAAGTATCGCGGAGCTTCCGAGGTATGTGTGATCTCCATCAACAGAAATGAATATTCAAAGGCCAGAGAGGCCATTCGGGAGCTGCCTGATAATTATCTCTCCCGATTAGTTGTTAACGCTATTTAGCCTTAGTTTTGGTGTGCATATTGCTTAGCGCCTGACGAGACTCCTACTCCTCGTTGGGCGCTTTGCGTTATACAGAAAAAGTCAGGCGCTTTCTAGTACCAGACGTAACAGATTCCTACTCCTCGTCAGGTGCTTTGCGTTATATGGAAAACTGTCAGGCGCTTTCTAGTACCAGGCGTTACTGACTCCTACTCCTCGTTGGGCGCTTTGCGTTTTAGGATAATGTTGGGCGCTTTGCGTTATACAGAAAAAGTCAGGCGCTTTCTAGTACCAGGCGTTACTGACTCCTACTCCTCGTCAGGCACTTTGCATATATAAAAAAATAAGTCGGGCGCTTTGCGTTTAACTACTCCCCCCTATACCATCAGATCCACCTGCTCCTTGCTCTTGTCCACGATGGCCAAAAGCTTCTTTGCAGGATGTGACAAAAGAAGCCCGATGATCAGAGAAGCAGCTACGTAGATCAGATGTCCCGAGAGGAACATCCAGTAATCGTTGCCATGCATTCCGGCGATGGCCTCGCGTACTGCATTCATGGAATATGCAAAGGGCATGTATTTATACATTACCTGGTACAGGGCCGGCAGGACCTCCACCGGGAAGGTGCCGCCGCTTCCGGCCACCTGCACTACCATGAGCACTACAGCCAAGGCCTCTCCCACTGCCTCAAAGGCAAAGGTCAGGCTGTACAAAAACAGGGTGAACACAAAGCTGGTGATGGAGCATGCCAGCCAGAAATAAAACTTGTGCTCGCACTGGATGCCCACATAATACAGGGCTCCGAAAACCGTGATGACGGTCTGCAGCTGTCCTATCAAAAAGAAGATGATATATCTTCCGAAATACTTCTGTACGGTGTATGCTCCCACAAGGGCCGGATCCGTAACAGCGGTATGGATAATGGCGACCATGATGAGGGCTCCCACCCAGATGGACAGCACTATATAGAAAGGCGCTGTGGCCGAGCCGTTATTTTCTATGGGAAAGATACTCTGCTGATCCAGCTCCACGGGATTCGAAATAAAGTCTGATATCAGCTCCGGATCCGTCTGCAAAAGGCGAAGCAGCATCTTGTACTGATCATCTTCCTCCAGATCCTCCATATCCGCTATCATTTCACGCAGCTTGCCCTGCATATCAGCAATGGTATCCTTTGTGGTTTTAAGATTTTCACGTCCCATGGACATCATATCGGGATAGCTGTCCAAAACATCCGAAAGCTCCTTGATCCCGCTTCCGGAGTAGGACAAAAGCTCCTGAACCTCATTGATGGAAAGCTTCACATCATTCATGGTGCCATTTAGCTGGGGCTGTACCACATAGAGATAGTCACTTTTAAGCTGCTGCACCTCATCCTCACAGTCACGTACCGAGTTCCTGATCTTTCCCAGGATGATCTCCACATCCTTGGTGGAAACCGTACCTGCCTTCGACAGCTTGGACAGATCACTGCTGATGTTGTTGAAATACCCGTTTACTGCATCCACACGACTGTCTATGTTGCCGGAAACATCGATATCAGAGACCTTTTTCCCTTTATGGTAAAATGGTTCCACTGCAGTGTTAAAAACTGTCTGCATGGAATCAACCGCTATGATCAGATCCGCCGCAGCGTCCGTAGCGCTGTCTCCCGCCCTCTGGGTAGATGTCATCAGGATCGTCAGGGTAGAGTCCAGGTCATTGAGCTTTCCCGAGATATCATCAAAGCTCATGACCAGCATGTCCGATGCCAGCTTTGCACTGCTCTCCGCCGTGTCTGCTGCTGCCCCGGCTCCATCCATCATGGTATGAGCCGTATCCTCCATGGCGTCCAGCTCGTCCGTCATCTTTTTCGTGGCATCTATCATGGAATCCGATGCATCCATCAGGGACAAAAATGACTGTATCATCTTTATGGACATGGTCAGATCCCCGTCCAGATCCTTCATCTTTCCAAGGGCCGAGTCGGTGATATCCCCGGTATACTCCGGGCTCTCCACAATATACGCCGACGCCTGCACCATGTACTTGGCCAGGGTGCTGACAAAGGCTTTGTTCACCTCTTTTTGCAGGGTGTCCTTCACCTTGCCTGTGATCTTGGGTGCGATGGCGTTTTTCTTTTCATTTTCATAATATGTGATAGTGGGGTTCTTCATCTCCCCGCCCAGGAAGCTGAGCATGTCAGCAGAAAATGGCTTGTCGATGACCAGCGCCGCATACACATCCCCGGACTCCACCATTTCGATAGCCTCGTAAGATGAATCGGTAAAGATCCAGTTGATGCTGTCATTGGCTTTCAGGTTGTCCACCACCATGTTTCCGATATTGATCTCAAAGTCCTCGATGGACTTGCCCGCATCCTCCGATGCCACCGCTACAGACAGGTTCTTCGTAGCCTCAGGCTCATAGGGGGCCCAGTTTGACAGGATATTAAACCATGCATACAGGCAGGGGATCACCGACAGACCGATCACCACCACCACTGCCACCACATTGGTTGACATGCGTTTGAAATCGGACAAAAAGATCCTGCCTATGCCTGCCTTTTCCGGGATGATACGCTCGACCTCTTCCACCCTCTTGTTCTCGATAAGCTCACCGATGCCCTCATCTTCCTTTTCTCCGGAGAATCTGTTGAGGTTTTCCTGCATCTGGTGATCCATATACTCCACGAACATCAGATATCCGGCGATACCGAAGAGGGATACTATCCAAAGGATCAGAAAGATGAGCTTGCTGCCCGAGGTCAGGAAACTGACGATCAGGAAAACAAGCGGCAGAAAGATATTGACCTTGATGCCCACCTCTATCCTTTTTTTATTCTTCTCGTGCTCCTGCTGCTGGAATTCACGATAACTGTCATATGCTTTCTTATAATCGATCATAATATTCCGGTCTCCTCCATGCGTTCTTCCATGAAGTGATTAAGCTTCGAAAACGGCTTTCTGATCGATTATAAGAAAGCATATGACAGTTATCGTGAATTCCAGCAGCAGGAGCACGAGAAGAATAAAAA
>JAILEN010000036.1 GCA_024687655.1 Lachnospiraceae bacterium
CGCATAATTCCGTTATTCTTGGATTAAGTGCACAGTTTTACCGTTTTGGCCGCCCTATGCATTAAGTCTGGGAAAAAACATGCATAAGGTCTTTTTGTGATGCAATTCTTTAGATTCATGGGACGAAAAATCGCGGTTTTAAGCCATTTAAAAGGGCTACCGTCATGCGGTAACCCTTGGAATATCAACCTTTATTAAAAAATCATGCACTTAGTCTGACAACTAAGGCTGCACTCTTTCACTGTGAAACAGTAATTTTAATACACGTTTTTTAGACTTAATGCATACTTTAATTGTTATATTCATTTACAGGCAGGTTGGTGAATCCAAAAGGTCTAAAGATGACCATGACATGTTCATGTTCTTCTCGCAGATATGTCGGAGCATCAGTGAATCGTTAGATCTGAAAACTACATAAAAAATGCCTCCGGGGATTAGCCCCGGAGGCTTCGTAAGAAATGCGTATAAATGCTAATCTAAAAGTGAGCCACTTGACCTCAAAACGCTGACTTGAAAGTGAGCCACCTAATAGCTACTCTGAATAAAAGACTTTTATTCGGAGGGAAAGACGGTGGTTATTACAATGCAAGATTACGATGAGATCCGCAGACGATATAATGCCGGTGAAAGCCAGCGGCATATCGCCAAAAGTATGGGCATTTCCAGGAATACAGTCAAGAAGTACTGTGAAGGAAATGCTGTCCCATGGGAACGTAAGACTCCAGTAAGAACATCAACGGTTCTGACGGAAGATACGGTCCAGTTTATCAAAAACTGTCTGGCCGAAGATGCTGATGAGCATCTAAAAAAGCAAAGCCATACAGCTAAAAGGATTTATGACCGGCTCGTAGATGAGACCGGCTTTGCTGGTGGAGAATCCACAATTAGGGCCAAGGTTCATGAGTTAAAGGAAACTGTACCCAAGGCTTTCATTCCGCTCCAGTTTGATATAGGCGAAGCTATGCAGGTTGACTGGGGCGAGGCAACCGTCTATCTTGGCGGAGAAAAGACAACGATAAATATCTTTTGCGCCAGGCTATGTTACAGTTGCAGACCCTTTGTTTTCGCATACCACCGTCAGAACGAAGAAAGCTTTTTGGATGCTTTTGTCCGTACTTTTGAGGCTATGGGCGGCGTACCAAAGAAAGTGATCTTTGATAATGGCCGTGTAGCCGTAAAGGACGGGTTTGGAAAGCATGCAAAGGCCCAGCAGGGATATACTCAGCTATCAGCCCATTATAGTTTTTCTGCCGTGTTCTGTAACCCGGCAGAAGGCCACGAAAAGGGCCTTGTCGAAGGACTTGTCGGTTGGGCTCGCAGAAATATACTCGTTCCTGTACCAAGAGTCGCCGATATAGAAGAACTCAACTCACTGTTTATTGAACGGTGCGAGCTTTACGAGAGCCATTCCATAAAGGGCAAGCCAGCCACAGTTGGTGAAATGTTCCTTACAGAAAAAGACCAGCTACAGCCACTGCCGGGATATCGGTTTGAAACCGCCAAATGTACTAATGTACGAGTTAATGCCTTCTCAACCGTACGATTTAAAACCAATAGTTACTCGGTACCTGTGAAGTATACCGGCATGGAGGTCGGGATAAAAGGCTATGACTGTTATAATCTCCCACATTATGTGAGAAGCCTGATAATACTCGCCGCATATGGCGGCACTTACACAGACAGGGACGGCTCACAGAAATCCAGCTTCGTTATGCTCGGAAATCGCCCAATAGAGATTCTTAAGGACATTGAAAACTACGATTACAGACTGGTCTGGCAACAAAAAGATGAAAACGATCCAACCCAGATGACCTGGGATATGTATGTCTACGATATCAATACGGGCGAGGATGTTGCTATGTACAAATGATACGCATTATTCTCCTATGCACTTCTCCCCATATGCATACAAAAGCTCGTTCACATCATCAATATCAAAGATCGCGTTTCTCAAGCAATAAATAATAACCCTGTCCCAGGGGATGTTTATTGACAGCTTATATCCCGCTGCCTCAAGCAGTGTGCCGGACTTAAACAGGTTAAGATCCAGCGCAAGGCAGCACGCAACAGCGGTGCTCTTGCTTGGATGATATTCACGGTTATTATTGATTGCAGAAAAAAGCTTCCTGTCAATATGGGCTTTGGTATAGAACTTCTGATTTGTCATCCCCGCATGATCGATCAGTGCCATAAGCTGCTCCTGGAAGGTCTCAACATTCAGGCTTTTCACCCAATCCTCATATTTTGTTATAGCATCGACATTGAGGCTGTATCTTATACTTACATATTTTTCGCTGTCCGGATTAGTCTTTTCTATCTCCTCAATATTCGCTTCTACCCACTCTGGCGGCCTTTTGCTATATTTGGTTTCCATTTGCATTCTGCTTTCTTCCATATTATCCCCTGACCTATTATAATAATTATTCCATTGTTTTTACAAGAAACAACACCCCATTCTCCACAGAGACGGTTGCTGTAGCCCCTGGCAGTACTTCATTGCTTATACCATACTGGTATTCCGATGTTATGGCACCATTGTCTAACGGGAACTTTGCGCCGGAAATGCTTATTCCCAAAGCCGGTCCATCAATACAGAGCAAGGAAAAGAACGAATATGTATCATCTATATATACAGCGTCCTTACCGACGATCTGCATCTCAGACTGGTCATCTATGGCTAAACACCGGCACTCTCTGTTATATAGCCATAGCATCAGCGAGATGTTTCCAAAGGTGTGGTCAAGTCGGCCGCCAAAGACTCCGACAAGAAGAAAATCCCTAAATCCCTTGGTATACGCCTCTTTTGCTGCGTAAAATGTGTCCGTGTCGTCCTTTTCCCGCGGAAGCACTATAGTCTCGATATCTGTCTTGGGCTTTTCAATAGAGTCGAAGTCCCCTACTATCAGATCCGGACTCACAAGCAGATCTTTTGTGTGTTTTAATCCACCATCACAGCAGATGATAAAGTCATCGGGCTTTAAATACTCTCTCACACGGGCATAGTCAGCAATTGCCGCATTGCCCACGATCACACATCTTCTCATTATTCACCTCGATCCTT
>JAILEN010000039.1 GCA_024687655.1 Lachnospiraceae bacterium
ACAATAATATAGCAGCAAAGCGACTAGTGAAAACATATACTGCCGGATGCACCTGCCGTCCGGAGTGAATTAGTGAGTTAAATAGTAATTGAGATGAGCTGGAGGATATTATAGCGAAAGTAGTTACACAGTGATATAATAGGCGTTGTTTTATCCATCCTATATTGAGGTAGTAAAGATGACTATTCGAAGTGCAGCAATAGAAGATGCCGAGAGGCTCTTGGAAATATATGGGTATTATGTGGAGAATACAGCGATCTCATTTGAATACGAGGTGCCTTTAATTGCGGAATTCAGGGATCGCATTGCTTATACGCTGGATAAATACCCTTATCTTGTCATAGAAGATGGTGGGATGATCCGAGGGTATGCCTATGCCGGAGTTTTTAAGGATAGAGCAGCTTATGATCACTGCTGTGAAGTGTCGATATACCTGGATCGTGACTCAAGGGGAAAAGGATATGGTAAGGCACTGTATGAAAAGTTGGAAGAGGAATTGCGAAAGATAGGAATCATCAATTTATATGCCTGCATCGCGGAGCCGATCTCTGAGGATGAATACCTGACAAAAAACAGCGAGCTTTTCCATCAGCACATGGGATATACCAAGGTGGGAGAGTTTCACAAATGCGGATACAAGTTTGACCGTTGGTACAATATGATCTGGATGGAGAAGCTGATCGGAGAGTGAAGGCGATAAGAAAGAAGTTACATCGGACTAAGTATCATGGAAGAAAGAAGAAATATCATCAGAAGGATACTTCTGGTAATGATGGTTATAATTGCTGTAGTATTCTTTGTAATGCATAAGGTTTGATCGATCCTGAGGCCCCTGTTACAGATTTTTGCTTGTTTGGATGCCTTACAGTTTTGGGGTGATGATCATCGGTCTTTTGGCATTTGCGGTTTGGCTCATCGCTTGTGGACTTAGAAAAGAAAAGAATCTTTGTGACATAAAAAAATAATATATTTGGAGGATTGAAATGGAGGCACAAAATACAAAAGGATTGAACTCAAATCAAATAAAGATGATCGCGATCGTTGCCATGACTATCGATCATGTGACCTGGCTTTTGTTCCCGGGTTGCCAAAAGATATGGTGGGTGATCCTGCTTCATGTGATCGGCAGGCTGACAGCGCCCATCATGTGGTTTTTTATTGCTGAGGGCTTTCACTATACCCGGGATGTTAAAAAGTATATGGGAAGGCTGTTTGTTTTTGCCGTAATATCGCATTTTGCATATAATTTTGCAGGAGGGATACCCTTTATTCCAAACGGCTTTTTTAATATGACAAGCGTGATGTGGTCCCTTGCCTGGGCGGTGGTTTTGATGGTGATATTTACAACGGATCGAATACCACAGTGGGCAAAGATCGCACTTGTCATTCTGATATGCTTCATAACATTTCCTTCAGATTGGTCGACAGTTGCAGCCATGTGTCCGGTGTATTTATACCTGAACCGTGAAAGCTTTAAAAAGCAGTCAGTAACCATGCTGATCTGGGTGGCCATATACGCCACGGTATACTTTATCTTTATGGATAAAGTGTACGGCATTCTCCAAATGGGTGCATTGCTGTCCTTATTGGTTCTTAAGAACTATAATGGTGAAAGAGGCAGTTGGAAGGGTATGAAGTGGTTTTTCTATATTTATTACCCTGCGCATCTTTTTGTGATCGGGTTAATAAGAGTAATGATGGGACACGGGAGCATATTCCCGTAACGAGTTAGTGGAGAATATAATGTTCAACGGAAAAGTGTTTTTTGAACACATTATTTATACATTTGTGATTATGGGGATATGCTGGGGGCTTTGCGTTATCTTTGGGATCAACGGAATAACCATGAGTGACCATGTTTGGCTATATATTCTATGGTGGACAGGCGGGATATCGCCGACCATAGCCTCATATATGATTCTCAAAAAGAATGGGGAAGTTGCGGGATTCATAGACTGGGTCAGGCATGTATTTGACTTTAAACACTGTGTATGGGAATATCTGCTGGCGATCCTTCTTCCGATCCTGCATATGGTCTTGATGTGTCTACTCTCCGGATACAGAAAGGGACTGCCACTATACTGGCTTCCGCTAATGATCCTTGCGATGATCTTTGGAGGGGGGCTTGAAGAAGCAGGATGGAGATACATTACGTTTTATGAACTGAATAAAAAACTGGGCTTTGTTTCGTCGGTGTTGATCACTGCCGTAATATGGTGGCTGTGGCATTTACCGCTGTTTTTCATCCCGGGAGTCAACCAGTATCATAAGAACTTTTTTGTATTTGGCATCATGGTTCTGGGATTAAGCTTTATCCTGGGGGCCATAAGGAATCTTACAGGTAGCGTATGGCTCTGCGTTCTTTGTCATGCTATCGTTAACTCTATGGGGAGTTTTTACCATTATGATTTTTTCGGAAATTACATTGCTTCGGCTATAACTGCCGGTGCGATGATCGCGGTTTCAGTGGTGCTTGTATTTATACCTACAAGGAGTCATAGACAAGAATAGAGCAAGTGGAAGAAAGTGAAAGGAGAGATAATAGATGAGCAGACTTAAGGAATTAAGGATATATGTAGAGGCAGACCTTAATAAGCTGGATGATGATAAAAGGAATAGTGCTATTGTACATTTATATGGGGTATCACTGGCGGCGACGATGATTGCGAAAAAGCGCGGCGAGGATCCCGAACTGGCATCAATGGCTGCAATGCTCCATGACATGTATGCTTACAGTAGTGGATCCTATGATGACCATGCACACAAAGGCGCTGAACTGGCGAGAGAAATACTTGAGAAACTTCAATTGACTGATGAAAGGGAAACGGATATTATCTGTTCTGCCATCTACCATCACGATGATAAGCTTGTGATCGATTCGGCTATGGATGAAGTACTAAAGGATGCTGATGTTATCCATCACTGTATGAATGATCTGTCAAAACCGATAAAGGAAAAAGAACAGGCACGCTTCGAAAAACTATGCGAAGAGTTTGGGATGCTATGAATATGAACTCCGTTCATATGGCAGAAAAGATGGGGTATGAGTTCAACCATGAGGATACGGCATATGAGGTGAAGGATGAGGATTAAGGAGTCTTGGAAAAATGAGAGAGAGCATTAAGAAAAACACTGTTTTATCCTGCTGGATCATATTCGCGATCCTGATAGTTGTGCACGGCTTTGAAGCTATCGTACTCAGGATGGATGAAACTGTTTTTGGTGAGAACTTCATCAATAAGGTTTTTGGGATCCTTGTGGTTTTCGTGGTGCTTCGGATCCTGAATTGGAAATGGTCTGAGATAGGGTTTGCTAAAACGGGATTTGTAAAAAGCATAGGCATGGGGTTTTTGATCGCGCTTTGTTCATTTGTAATTTCATACAGTGCGGAGATCATCATCCTTAAAAGTCAGGGGCATGATATAGGCTTCGGCATATTTACAACAGGGTTTTCACTTACAGGAGAAGCAGCCATACATTCAGGCATTGGTTTTATACTGATGTGTGTATTCTTCAACATCGTAAACGTGATCATGGAGGAAGGCACATTCCGGGGGCTCTTTTATAATATTGTCGGTACTGATCATTCCCTGAAGTATGCGTTGCTTTTCCAGGCATTTTTATTCGGGGTATGGCATATAGTCACACCACTCCATAACCTGATCGATGGTGACATTAACATAGGCTCATTCGTGGCACTGGGAATAGGATATACCATTCTCGCCGGTATGATGGGTATCAAATGGGAACTGCTATACCGTATGACCGGCAGCCTTTACGCCGGTATGGCGGATCATTTTTTCAATAACTGTATTGCGACAAATCTGCTCCATGTAACTACGGAAAGCGGTGTCGATGAGATGATGATCATCCGGGTAGCTATCGCACAGCTACTGTCATTTACAGTAGTTCTTATGGTATGGAAGAATAGTGAAAAGAAGGAAGAGTGACTATTATGGGAAAGATAATTGCGGCCTGTGGAAATGATTGTGCTGCGCTTATCCTGCGATGCATTGACGAAGGATTATATCCGAGCTGGGATGCCATGAATATGAACTCCGTTCATCTGGCAGAAAAGCTGGGGTATGAATTCGACCATGAATATACGGTATATGAGATGGAAAAGGAGTAGCTCATGAAAACAGTTATTATCAGTGGGCAGGATCATAAAGGATCCACGTATCATATTGCGCGTATGTTGGCGGATAAAATTGGCGGAGATACAAAGGAGTTTTTTTTGCCGGGGGATTTCGGAGAGTTTTGTACCGGCTGCACCGGATGCTTTATGAGGGGAGAAGAAAACTGCCCCCACTTTGAGAAGTTAAAACCCATCATTGAGGCCATTGATGAAGCGGATGTTATCATTCTGGACAGCCCGGTTTATGTATATCATGTGACCGGATCCATGAAGGCATTTCTTGACCATTTAGGATATCGCTGGATGGTACATCGGCCGAGGGGGCAGATGTTTAAAAAGCAAGGGGTATGTATCAGTACAGCGGCCGGCGGAGGCATGAAGTCTGCCAATAGAGATATGGCGGACAGCCTTTTTCATTGGGGCATACCAAAGATCTATAAGTATGGCATGGCGGTGGCGGCCATAAGCTGGGAGAAGGTCTCGGAAGAAAAGCGAAGGGCTATTGATAAGAAGACAAGTAGGATGGCAGAGCAGATCAAGCGAAATGACGGTCACGTAAAGCCCAATATTCATACAAAAGGGTTTTTTATGATCTGCCGCGCGATCCAAAAGACCGGTTATAATCCAAAGGATATGGGCTATTGGGAAGAAAAAGGTTG
>JAILEN010000072.1 GCA_024687655.1 Lachnospiraceae bacterium
CACAGTAGGAACACCTACCGTAAGCGGAGCAAAGGTTGAGGCTACTGTGGTAACACAGGGCAGAGCCAGGAAGGTAACCGTATACAAGTATAAGCCTAAGAAGGGCTTCCACAAGAGGAACGGACATCGCCAGGCTTACACAGAGGTTAAGATCGAGAAGATCACCGCATAGGAGCTCATATGGTAATCGTAGCTGTCAGGAAAAAGGAAGGTCAGTACCGCAAGGTCAAGATTCGCGGACATGCTGATTATTCTGATTTCGGGACAGACATCGTGTGTGCGGCAGTGAGTATGCTCGTCATCAATACATTTAATTCTATCGAGCAGTTTACGGACGACGCAGTAAGGATCAAGTCCAACGATAAGGGCGGACATTTGGAGCTCACATTCAGGAGCGCACCTTCACACGATGCAGCATTACTGATAGACTCCATGCTATTCGGATTAAAACAAGTATCAGACCAGTACGGCGATGATTATGTCACCGTGACCATCAAGGAGGAATAAGAGATGATCTCATTAAATTTACAGTATTTTGCTCATAAGAAGGGAATGGGTTCCACAAAGAACGGCCGTGATTCCGAGTCAAAGAGACTTGGCGCCAAGCGTGCAGATGGTCAGTTCATCACAGCCGGCAGCATTATCTACAGACAGCGCGGCACCAGGATCCATCCGGGAGTTAACGTAGGCAAGGGCGGAGATGACACCCTCTACGCAAAGGTTGACGGAGTGCTTCGTTTTGAGCGCCTCGGCCGTGACAGGAAGCAGGCTTCTGTATATCCCAAGGAAGCGTAAACTACTTTGTACTTAACCCGGTGCTTTTAAAGTGCCGGGTTTTTTTACTACTCCGGGAAAATCAATCCAGAAAGTATACTTTCGAGACTTATTTGGAAACGGTCACACTAAGCGAACAGCCGTAAGGCATACTCCTAAAGTCGTCTGCCTAACGGCTGTACGACGGATTCTCGGAATGCTCTCGCTTAAAAGTCTTCGAAAGCACACTTTCTTCTTTGATTTTCCCTCACAGAATGAATTAAAGGATCATATTAATGTTTGCAGATAGAGCGAAGATAATCATAAAATCCGGGAAGGGCGGAGATGGGCATGTGAGCTTCAGAAGAGAGAAGTATGTGCCCAATGGCGGTCCTGACGGCGGCGATGGCGGAAGAGGCGGTGACGTTGTCTTTGAGATAGACAAGGGAGCCAGCACACTTTCGGATTACAGACACAAGAGGAAGTTTGCCGCCACACCGGGTGAGGAAGGGAAAAAGAGGAATTGCCATGGGAAGAACGGCGAGGATCTCGTACTCAAGGTGCCGGAAGGCACTGTCATTAAGGAGGCCCAAAGCGGTAAGGTCATTGCCGATATGTCCGGTGAAAATACCCATGTGGTGGTATTGGAGGGCGGCGGAGGCGGACTGGGCAACCAGCATTACGCCACCTCCACCATGCAGGCTCCCAAGTATGCCCAGCCGGGTGGCGAGGGTATGGAGCTGGAGGTGCTTTTGGAACTCAAGGTCCTGGCAGACGTAGGTCTTGTAGGGTTTCCCAATGCAGGCAAGTCCACACTTTTATCCAGACTATCAAATGCCAAGCCCGAGATAGCCAGCTATCCCTTTACCACGCTTCATCCTATTTTGGGTGTTGTGGATTGTGGTGACGGCAACGGCTTCGTCATGGCGGATATCCCCGGTCTTATAGAGGGAGCTTCCGATGGAGTAGGCCTGGGTCATGA
Source organism: Lachnospiraceae bacterium (assembly GCA_024687655.1). GTDB lineage: Bacteria > Bacillota > Clostridia > Lachnospirales > Lachnospiraceae > JAILEN01. The sequence continues at coordinate 1,736 of JAILEN010000072.1, forward strand.
GTTTTTACGCCATATTGAACGCACCAAGGTACTGGTACATATGGTGGATGCAGCTTCCGTGGAGGGACGTGATCCCATCGAGGATATAGCCGCCATCAAAAATGAACTTTCCAAATACAGCGATGAGTTGATAGAAAAGCCTCAGATCATCTGTGCAAACAAGATGGATGCCTGCCCCGATGAGGCTGAGGATATACTTAAGCGCATCAGGGATGAATATGAGACTGAAAACGTCAAGGTGCTTCCTCTTTCGGCAGTCAGTGGCGAGGGCGTGGATGCCCTGAAGCATGAGATCATGGAGCTTTTATCCCAGTGTGACGATGCTCCTACCATCTACGAGCAGGAGTATGATCCCAGGGAGCATGTCTTTGAGGATGAGGCCTACACCGTGGAGATCAATTCCGACGGGGAGTACGTGGTTGAGGGTCCCAAGATCGAGAAGATGCTGGGCTATACCAACCTGGAGTCCGAGAAGGGCTTTTTGTTCTTCCAGAAGTTCATCCGTGAGCAGGGCATCGAGGCCGAGATGAAGAAAAAAGGAATACAGGAGGGCGACACCGTCCGCATGTATGGTCTGGTTTTTGAATACTATGAATAGCGTGAAGGAGAAGAAATGCTGATGAGGAAGCTTCTGCCAGAGGCAGAAGCCTGAAGAAATCATCGGAGATGATTTCAACTAGATGAAGCTTCTGCCAGAGACAGAAGCCTGAAGAAATCATCGGAGATGATTTCAACTAGACGTAGCCGCACGTTTGATGTGCGGCGGTCGAAGCATTTTTCGACTGAGCGCGTATTATAGGGAGATTATATGATAACGAATAAACAAAGAGCATTTTTATCCTCTATGGCAAACGGTATCGACCCCGTCTACCAGTGTGGTAAAAATTCAATAACACCCGAATTTATAGAAGGCATAGATGCAGTCCTTGAAAAACGTGAGCTTATCAAGATATCCGTTTTGAAAAACTGTATGGACGATCCTCACGAGATAGCACAGCTAGTAGCTGAGCGCACCCACTCCGACGTAGTCCGTGTAATCGGCAAAAAGATCATTTTGTATCGTCCTTCTAAGAAGCCGGTTATAGAATTACCCCAAAAGTAAAATTGTCCGGAGTAGTGTTATGAAAATAGGCATCTTAGGCGGCACCTTTGATCCGCCCCACAGGGTACATTTTAATATGGCCGCCACAGCCCGGCAGACTCTGGGCCTTGACGTAGTATATCTCATGCCCTGCGGCACGCCACCCCATAAGGACGGCTCCCATGCGGCCTCGCGGTTTTACCGATATGAGATGTGCCGGCTTGGCGCTATGGGCTATCTCGGCGTGGAAGTGTCCGATTTTGAGATCTATCAGCTGACCCCCAACTATTCCTACAGTACACTTGAGAGGTTTGCGGCAGAGCATCCCGGGGATGATATCACATTTTTGATGGGTCAGGATTCCCTCAATATGTTACTGAAATGGGTGCATCCAGAGAGGCTGGTGAAAGCAGTAAAGATAGGAGTTTTTGTCAGAGGAGATGAGTCCTATGACAAGCTGATGAGAGAGGCTAATGAGCAGATTGAGAGGATCACATCAAGCATCGGCGGTCATTTTTCACTGATAAGGATCACGCCCAGCGACCTGTCGGCGACGCAGATAAGAGAGAGCATTAGAAGCGGTAGGGATGTGTCAGGGGACCTTGTACCCGTAGTTTGTGATTTTATTAAAAGCAGAGGACTTTACGCAGACAAAATGGAAATGGATTATACCGATATAGAAAAGATAATAAAAAAGAAGCTGAAAAAAAGCAGGTATCGTCATACCATCGGGGTATGCTATACAGCCTGTGCACTGGCTATGAGGTATGATGTGGATGTGGATGACGCCAGACTGGCAGGGCTTTTGCATGACTGTGCCAAGAGCATGGACGATAACGAGCTTACTAGATTTTGCAAAAAGCATGATCTGGGCATAACAAAGGCAGAGGAAAAGTCGCCTCATCTTTTACATTCCAAGGTGGGAGCGTATCTGGCGAAAAAGGAATTCGGTGTGGATGATGATGAGATCCTCCATGCCATTGCCGTACATACCACCGGATGCCCTGAGATGTCACTTTTGGATATGGTGATATTTGTGGCGGACTATATCGAGCCTAATCGTTATGAGGCTCCCAGGCTGACTGAGATCAGGCAGATGGCATTTCGGGATATCATCTCTGCCATTGTGATGATACTGGATGATACCATTTTCTATGTCAGGGAGAGAGGGATGTATATGGATCCCCTCACCGAGGAGACATACGTGTACTATAAAAAGATAGTTGATGAACGGGAAGAAGTATAAAGGAGAGATAATGGATACAAAAGGATTAGCTGCAATAATATACGATGCTCTGGATGATAAGAAGGCTACGGACATCCAGGTTATAGATATCAGGAACATATCGGTCATCGCCGACTATTTTATAGTTGCCAGTGCATCTAACCAGAGCCAGCTGAATGCGCTGCAGGATGCTGTTGATGAGAAGATGTATAAAAACGGGCATCATGCACTGCATGTGGAGGGTAACAGAGAGTCTACGTGGATCCTTATGGATTATGAGGATATCATCGTGCATCTTTTCTCTGCAGAAGATAGATTATTCTATAACCTTGAGAGGATTTGGAAAGACGGGACTTTCCTGACTCGGGAAGAACTTTAAATCTCTACAGCTGTCCTCACAGTATATTCAAAAAAAAGACAGTCGGTCGAAAATGCTTCGACCGACTGTTTTATAAGTAAATTTTTTATAAGAAGCGGAAGACTCCGAATACCTTGCCAAGGATCATGCAGTCATCTACGATGATGGGATCCATGGAAGAGTTCTCGGGCTGGAGACGGATGTGTCCGTCCTCCTTATAAAATGTCTTTACAGTGGCGGAGTCCTCAATGAGAGCCACCACCATGTCACCATTTTTAACATCCTCAGTGTGCTCCACTATGATGGTATCTCCATCAAAGATACCGGCCTCAATCATACTCTCGCCCTTGACACGCAGCATGAAAGCCTCCTTGCGGGGCATGTACTCAGCGGGGATGGGGAAGTAACTCTCTATATTCTGAGTGGCCAAAATGGGCTGTCCTGCGGCCACACGGCCTACTACGGGAACGCTCACCATATCCCGGCGGAGCATATTGAAATTGTCATCTATGATCTCAATGGCACGGGGCTTGGTGGGGTCACGTCTGATATAACCCTTTTTCTCCAATGTCTCCAAATGAGCAAAAACCGAAGAAGTAGACTTAAGATTAACAGCCTCACAGATCTCACGGACTGAAGGGGGATAGCCTCTGTTGAGGATCTCCTTTTTCAGAAACTCTAAAACCTCATTCTGCTTGGCGGATATTTTTTCTCTTTCCATATAAAACCTCCGTTTGGTCATGCCAAATCTTTGTTCTGATATGAGTTTATCACATGAAAATATCAAAATCAATAAAAATCGAACAAATTTTCCGAAATTTTGTTCGAAATAGTATTGACAAACGCATGTTTGGGTGATAATATGTTCGTACGAACTAAAGTTCGAAGTTGAGAAAGAGGTGTGTCGGTATGAATATGGGAAATACAGCTGAGAAAAGAATGATGAGTAGGAGAGTTATCAGGTCGAAAGCACAGGCGAGGTCACCCTTATATGTTTTGTTCGCTGTTA
>JAILEN010000087.1 GCA_024687655.1 Lachnospiraceae bacterium
GATAAGACATCAAGTCCCACTCCTCCTATGGAGTGGGATTTTATTGCGTCACAGAGATCCCTCTCCAACACTATGGGACCCCTGCCCACATTTATGAGGATGGCATGGGGTTTCATTTTTGATAAGGCATTTTTATCTATGAGACCCTCGGTGTCCTCGTTAAGAGGCGCATGGATGGAAATGATATCAGAGGTCGAAAGCAAAGTGTCAAAGTCCACCTCGGTATAGGTGGAGTCATGATTTTTCCCGGAGGTGGAATAGTACTGCACCCGGCATCCGAAGCAGGAGGCTGCCTCTGCCACCCTGTGGCCTATGGTGCCCAGTCCTATGATGCCCCAGGTCATGGTGGACAGTTCATGGAAATTCTTTTCAAAATGTGTGAAGCTGCGGTCGCCCATATATGCACCGCTGCTGACGTACTCATTATAATAGGGCAGATGCTCCAGAAGATAAAACGCCAGGGCAAAGGTATGCTGCGTAACGGTCTCGGTGGAATATCCCGCCACGTTGCGCCACTCTATGTTTCGTAAGGCCAGATAATCCTTGTCCAGATTATTGGTACCGGTGGCGGTGACGCAGACCAGTTTCAGATTGTGGGCATTGCCTATGGTCGCCTCGTTGATCAGGGTTTTGTTTACTATCAAAATATCGGCATCCGCCGCCCGCGCAGGCACCTCATCGGGATAAGTAAAGTCATAGTTGACCACCTCACCCAGCTCTTCGAATTTGGAAAGATCAATGTCATCACCTATGGATTTTCTGTCTAAAAAAACTATCTTCATAACACTCCCCTAAACCGGTTTTGGTAATTGATTACTGAGATATCATCTAATATAATAATCACGGTGTATGAATTTTTCAAGAATTTTGGAGTTTAGTCTATGGATTATGAAATGATAAAAAAGACTGTGGAGGGCTTTGCAGAGACCGAGCCCTGGTATGTGCCCCTGATGTCAAATGTATCGGCTCTTTTGTATGAGGAGATGGAGGATATCAACTGGCTGGGGTTTTATGTGATGAAAAACGGCGAACTGGTAGTGGGTCCTTTTCAGGGAAAGGTGGCCTGCATCAGGATCCCCGTAGGCAAAGGAGTCTGCGGTACGGCGGTACGGGATGATGAGACCATACGTGTGGATGATGTGCATCAGTTCCCGGGACATATCGCCTGCGACAGCGCCTCCAGATCGGAACTGGTGATCCCCATTCACAGGGATGGCGGGATCATCGGTGTGCTGGATATAGACAGTCCCAGTCCGGCGAGATTTTCCAAAGAGGATGCCGAGGGACTCAAGTCTGTGGTAGCGGTAATGGAAAAACACATCACCCTGACACCGTGATGCCACAGTAGATCATTCATCATACAGGATGGCGTCGATGGCCAGCACCACGGCTATCGCCGCCAGATCGTTGTCATCCTTTCCCACCTCGATCCTGTAGCTGTCGCCCATGGAAAATTTTTCTTTTTTAATGGTGGCGATGGTTTCCAAAAACTTATGGATCTTGAAGGTGTTTTCCCACACTCCGCCCTTGATGTTCCAGCCCATGCCGGAGACATGGAACTCGGGCTTCTTTTCGTTCTTTTTGGCCTTCAGATTGGCGACCTTTTTGCCGCCTACAATGATATCGTAGGATATCGCGCCAAGAAACTCCTTCTCCTTTACCTGGGCCACCTCCTTTTTATCCAGGGTGACCGTCAGTTTCTTTTTACCTATAAGGTTGCTCTTTACCTTGTATTTGATATCCTTTTTATCATCCAGAACGTTGAACTCGTCCCCTACTGTCATGACCTTTTGCCTGATATAATATGTCCCCATGTTCTCTTCCTCCTGTGTGATCCGGACACAGTCAGACGATCCGTATCCGGGCAAAAAATGTCAGCCCTCATGCAGCTCCATCATCAGGCTGCCGGGAGCCAGCAGATTTTTGATCTGGGTCTCCGAATATCCCTTGATATGTCCCAGCTTGGTAGCAGATACATCAGACTCTCCCATGAAGATGGCAAAGCCGTCGCTCTGCAGCACAATATCCCCGGCCTTTGTGAGCATGTTCCTGTCATTCCTGGGAGCACTGATCCCCAGGTTGCCAACCTGCCTCATACCGTCCTTTTTCAGGGGTATCTTTTTCACGGCTGACAGCTTGTTCATAATGGCCGCAACGACTGATCTGTTTTCCCATTCCACCGGGATCTCCCGATTTGCGATTTTTATCTTAAGATCACTCATCCTGACACTCCCTTCGTACAGGTTAACATATGAAAAAACGGGACCCCGGTCACTACGAACCCCGATGGAAACCGCTCACCATATCCTGCCCCGGGATACGTATGCCGCGATGTGGATGCCCTCGGGCAGATATTCCTCGCTCAAAAGCTGGCCGTATTTCCTGATACCCGCCAGGCGCGAAGTCTCCCCATAGGGTATCATGGTGTCGATATACTCCCTGCTCTCTCTTATCACATCCGAGACAGCATCATAGAATGCGTCTATGCCCTCACCAAGGGCTGCGGATATGCGGACCGTCCTGTCCGCCCTGGCATCGTAAAACGAAGCCTCCGATTCCGGCAGATCGCTTTTGTTAAAAACAGTGATCACCGGCTTGCCCACTATCTCCAGATCGTTTAGTGTGTCATAGACGATCCTGATATGCGCATCCGCATTTTCGTCCGCGCTGTCCACCACGTGGATGATGTAATCCGCATATTTGGCTTCCTCCAGTGTACTCCTGAAGGCGTCTATGAGATGGTGGGGCAGCTTGTCTATAAAGCCCACCGTATCAGTCAAAAGGATCTCCTGACCATCCGGCAGCACACAGGTCCTGGTGGTGGGATCAAGGGTGGCAAAAAGCTTGTCCTCCGCTATCACGTCCGAACCAGTCAATCTGTTTAAAAGGGTGGATTTGCCGGCATTGGTATATCCCACTATGGCGGCCGTGGGGATCACGCTTTGCTGCCTCTTTTTCCTGGTGGTGGCCCTCACGTTTTTCATGGTGGATATCTCGGCAGAAAGGGTCTTTATCCTGCGCTGTATGGCGCGCCGGTCACTTTCCAGCTTGGTCTCACCGGGCCCCCTGGTACCTATACCGCCACCCAGTCTGGAAAGGGCGGTACCGATCCCTCTCAGATGGGCCATGCGATATTTCAGCTGGGCCATCTCCACCTGTATCTTACCCTCTCTGGTATGGGCGTGAGCTGCAAAAATATCAAGGATCAGCATGGTACGGTCTATCACCTTGCCATCTATGATATCCGACAGATTTTTCAGCTGGACCGGAGACAGCTCGTCGTCACATAAAAGCCCGACCGCATCATAGGCGTCCATCATCTCCCGCATCTCCTGGGCCTTGCCGGAACCTATATATGTGGCCGGATCAGGATGGGGCAGATTTTGTACAAAGCCCTCTGCCGCCTCTCCTCCTGCAGTCTCCAGAAGGGCCATCAGCTCCTCCAGTGAGGACCATGATCTCTCTTCGTCCCCGCAGGATACCGCCACCAGCAGGTATCTTTCTGTACCGTCAGATATCTCTCTCAAATCTTAACCGTCTCCCTGTCTGGGCGCTCCCCACTTTTCCTGCCGGGGGAGCACCACCATACCTCTTTATACGGGCTCCTCCGAAAACATGTCCCGCCAGTCAGTATGCAAAAACGCATCCAGATGATCCTTCATCCGGTCGGCCCTCTGGGGATGGATCGCAAAGATAAAACTCCCCCCATCCCTAAAGGTAAGCCCCATCATCACTGCCCCGGGAAGGGCATCCTTCATATGCTTCTTGGCCTCCTGCCACTGAGCATCCGAGCGTCTACCCCGCTGGGTATAAAAGCATATATCAGACCCGCTCTTATAGTAATCCGACACCTCGCCGGAGTAGCAATATTTTACCGCATCGTCTATCTTTTTGGGGAGCGAATCGCGAAAGCCGCTGTCGGGATCCAAAAACACCATATCCGTACCCGCCAGCTTATCCAGCCCCTTCATGTGCCACTTTTTCCTGACCTCGCTGCGCTCTGACTTGCTGTAGTCACGGGGATCCTCCAGCTGATCATCAAAAATCTTTGCATCCGGGATCAGGTCATTTTCCCCGATCACAGATATGCTCCGTTCATTTTTTACGATCACGCTCTCCCTCAGATGACGGTACAGATCGGGGTCGTATTTCCAATACTTAACATCCTCCAGGTAGGAGGTCTGCTTTTTATCATCGTCCCCGTCATCGGCAGTCAGATACCAGTTGACAGCAACAGAAACGCCCTGCTCAGACATGAATCTGAGCAAGGCATATTTTCCGTAATCACCTATGTTTCCAAAATACTGATTTTTCATCTCAAAATACTTCTCGCCATGCTGATGGCCTCTTCCATGTTGGAAGCCCTGCCGTTCTTCAGGTAATGTGCAGCAAGCTTTTTAATGGATGCTGCCGAACCCGGATCCATGGGCTCCTTCTTTTTGGATGATACTACGCCGATACCCCAGTCGCGGATGATATCAAGTGAAAAAACCTTACCCTCCATACAATCACCAATCCTTTCCAATGACCTGAGTCATAAACAAACGATCATGTCCTTAATCATATTTTAGAGGGGGTATTTAAGCATGTCAAACAAAATGTGGTTTTCGGCAAAAAGTTGTTAGCACTTCACCGGTGACAGTAATAAAACACTCCCTGTTCACTGGTAAGTGTTGTAGGTGTCCTCAGCGGGGATAACTATCGCACAAATGATATAAGCCAAAAGTCCTGTGCCGAAGAATATACATGCACACGCCCATATCACTCTGATGAGAACCGGATCCAGATCGAAATAACGGCCCACACCTGTGCATACACCTGCGAAAACCTTGTCTGTTGTGGATCTTCTGAGTTTCTTAGGTTCCATTACCATTACCTCCTTTTCAACCATATCTGATTTTACATCATTATCGCTCATGTCTCAACTCCTTTATGCTGACACGGCGGCTAAGATCCCGCCCACACCTGCAAAGATGAATACCAAAAATGCTGCTACCACAAAGCCACCCGATAATAAGAGGGCTGCGACAATGACCGTGCCGACAATTGAAAAGATTACTTTTGTCAGGCTCCAGGTCAGCTTGACAGCTAAACTGATCGCTCCTGCCACAAACGCCAGGATCATCATACAAAAAAATAAAGTTATCATATTTTCCTCCTTACCTCTTTCCCCGGAGAAGGCGGCTGCCTCCTCATGCTCCACGGCTTATTTATCACGCCGCGGAAATGTTTTTGTTTATGAACACATTATAGCCCTTGAAAAAAGCAGGATAAATCTCCTAAACAGCAAAAAAAGGGACTGTAACTTGCCGGTTTTGGCGAATTAGTGATAAAATGAGAAAAACCTGACATGAGGGGATGAAGACATGAAGGATACAAATGAAAGAATAAGACGTGTGCGGCCGCTAAAGATCTTTTTTGAGATCCTGAGACAGACGCATACCTATAAGATCCTGGTAGGATATATCATTTTGGTTTTTGTGATGGGACTTTTGATAATGCTCACGGATGAAAACATCAACAACTACGGAGACGCTCTGTGGTACTGCTATGCCGTGCTTTCCACCGTGGGCTTTGGAGATGTGGTCGTCACCGGCACACTGCCCAGGATATTATCCGTGATCCTAACAGTATACTCCATCATTATCATTGCCATAATCACGGGAGCCATAGTCAATCTCTATTCCAGGATCACCGAGATCACCATGGAGGAGACCATGGAAAACTTTATCAATGAATTTGAGCATCTCCAGGAACTGGATAAAGAGGAACTGTCAAATCTGTCCAAGAGAGTTTCGGAGTTTAAGAAAAAGCTTCATGAGTAGAATGAAAACATCAGTAATCATAGGAATCCTGATATTTGCCATTACCATAGGCGGGTGTGCCAGGAAAAAAGCAGTGGCGCCAAAGGAGCTGCCCCTGCAGGAGGAGAGTGTCACCTCAGAACCCATAACGGAGGAACCACCGGAGGATGTGCCCTTCATTTTTCGTGATGCCTTTGGGCAGGAATATGAGACCACAGTTAATCCACGGATAGCTTCCAAAGTATATGATGATGCAGCCTTTGTTCATGACGGGCAAAAGCTTTCCTATGAAGATGGCGAGTATATGCTGGGAGTGGATGTGTCCCACCATCAGGGTAGCATTGACTGGGACAGGGTAAAAGCCGACGGCTATGACTTTGCCTTTCTTCGGATCGGGTACCGCGGCTATGGCTCCACAGGCAGCCTGAATCCGGATAAGGAATTTGAAAACTATTACAGGGATGCAAAGGATGCCGGCTTACTCATCGGCGTATATTTTTTCGCCCAGGCCATAAATGAGGATGAGGCCAGGGAAGAAGCCGATTATGTACTTGGCATTTTAGGCGGGCGCGAACTTGACCTGCCTGTGGTATATGATCCGGAGAGCATCCTGGATGACGAGGCCAGGACCGATGACGTTACAGGGGAACAGTTTACTGCCAACACCGGGGTTTTCTGTGAGACCATTGCAGAAAACGGATACGATGCCATGATCTACTCCAACATGCTGTGGGAGGCCTTTGAACTGGATCTGGAAAAACTGTCGGACTACCCCATATGGTATGCGGACTATGAAGCCGTACCGCAGACACCGTATGCTTTTGAGTTTTGGCAGTATTCAAATGAGGGGACCGTGTCAGGAGTCGAGGGTCCCTGCGACCTGGATATCTGGATTAAATAATAATCTCCGGGGAGGGGTATCCCCGGAGTTTCTTTTACAGGTACAATACCCTGTCGTCTGTCAGTGAATACAGTATGAGGGCAAGAGAGTCAAGCAGTCCTCCCTGTCCAAAGTTTCTATATGCGGCAAGGCCGCCGTCTATATCCAAAAACTCTACCGTTTTTTCATCATCGGAAATAATATCATACATGGTCATGTGGATCATCCTGGGACTGGCAAACCTCTGGACTATCACATGGCCTACTATGTATGTCACATCCTGCTCCCAGCGGTCAATGGGTGGTTTCATGTAAGCCGGCACAGTCCGGATATCCATGAGTGGATAGTTCATCCTGTCTCCTGTATCAATGGCCCTGCCTTCCTTTACTACCATGGATGCTACATTTTCCAAAATATCAAAAGGGCTGTCCCAGACAATGGGATCAACGGCTCCGCCTCTTAAAAGATTTTCACCGGCCTTTTCTCCCATACGTGTCATGTCGGGCATGCCATGGGTAAGCGCATATCTCTTGCCCTCCACATTGGCCTCTGCCATGACAGGACATGTTCTCAAAAACTCTGCGATGTCCTCTCCCCGGTCCCTGTAGCTGCTGTCAAAAGATTTATAAGTCTCCATGCCGCCGTTATTGCTCCGGATCCAAATATCAAACCACCTGTCAGGATCATATACTTCGCCACGACCGAGTGACACCCCGGCATCCTCAGGCCTCATAAAAAGCGCCTGATACATCATGGTCTCATGGTTTCCAATAATAAAAGTGACATTTTTTCTGGTCATGATGTCTGTCAGGATCCGCATCCCATCCGGGCCACGGTCTATCACATCGCCTATGATAAAAAGCTCATCCTCGTCCTTTACCACGTCCCACAGCTTCATATATTTTTCATACTGACCATGTATGTCGCTACATGCATATATCTTCCCCATGATCTCCCCCTCATACGGATCCGAAATCTCCGGTTATCTTCATTGATCATCAAATATTGAATAATCCCTCTCAAAAAGTATGTCACGGATCTGCTGCTTCAGCAGGCTCTCATCCACAGATTCCACAACATATTTTTCAACAAAGGCCCTTCTTTTGTTCGAATACTTGTGGAGTCCGTTCATGCCCTGGAGCTGATACAGTTCCCGCCTCCACAACAGATCCAGCTGTTTTCGGATCTTTGCCTTTGATGCTCCCGGCTCACGGACCTCATAAAAGTCAAGCCCGTCCCCCGTTTCCTCCACCGAGATCAATCCCCAATGGTCCGGGATATGCTCCGGCGCATGCATGGCGTGTGTGCTTCCGACAGCAAGGATGTTTTTATCAAAATACCTGTCGTAATCCGGGATCTGTCCCTTTAGCCGGGTGTAGGTGTCAGCATCACTTTTTATCTCCACACCTATGATCGCATCCCTTGTCACCATGACAATGTCTGCCCTGGACTTGCCGATCACCAGCTCGTCGAAAAACCTTACCTGACCATATTTCTGTTCAAGATAGTCACACAGATCGTCCCTGATATCACTGTCATGCAAAACGGTTTTCATACAATAGTATCCCCTATATGATCCATTATGAGAAGATCAAACCTCATAGTCAAAGCAGCTGCGGATCTTGGTGTATGGTCTTACCTTTTCATCCGCTACCTTGACATGTGCCGGATGCACAGCATACCCTTTAAGTGCATCTTCGTTTTCAAAGGTTGAGTCCAGCATCAGGTCTGCATTTGAGCTTGCCAGCCCCTCGATTTTTACCTCAATATCCACCAGGCCCGGGACCACTCCCTTCAGACCCTCCAGGCCCTCTTTTATTCCGGCCTTGACCTGTGCCACATCTTCAATGTCCTCTTTCAATGTCCATACGATCACATGCTTTACCATAACTACCTCCATTCTGTTAATTAGATTACTATTCCCACTACATCGCCTCTCTGTAATGTCCATATGTATACCAATATGACCTATCCCGAAGTGATCACGGTCATCATAAGTCGATTTAATTATTTTAACACAAGCAGAATTCCTTTAAAACATAAAAAACCGGCAGGATTAGGATATCCTGCCGGAGTATGAAGGGAGGGTTGGTTCTATGTCAATTTACTTTCTATCACATCTACAGGCTCCTCAACAATCTTTCCCGGAAGCTTATTTTGAAGAGCGAACTGAAGGACAAACTGCAGGAGCACCACCATGATATCATCCACAGGCAGTCCCGGCAACAGATCGATCGGTGAAACAACGTACAGTATCGTCAGTATGAGCAGCGCCATTTTTAAGAATCCATGATTACCATTATTTCCATTATTTCCGTTATTCCCATTTTCCATATGCGTCCTCCTTATCTTATGATCTGAAACTGACTTCTTCCGCTTCTATCCCGGTGCTGACATAGTTTTCATTTGCGATATGTGTTACGATGTTCTTTCCCCAGTAAAAAATGCTTATCAGCAGCATCACCGAGATTATTCCTATCACAAATGCCAATGCTTTGTTTCCCATAGGCGGCTCCTCATTCGTAGGGACTGATCGCTGTTTCCGAGGGGATGATCAGGGCACATATAACGTATGCCAGTAATCCCGTTCCTGCCAGGAGACAGGCCAGCGCCCAGGCAATTCGGATAAAAGTGGGATCCACTCCCATGTAGTTTCCCAAACCGCCACAGACACCTGCTATCATCTTATCCGTGGCTGATCTTGTTATTCTTCTCTGTAACATCTCAAACACCTCCTTATCCGGCTGCACCGGAAATTTTTATTGCATCATCCGGCATGTTTTTATTGATCTCCTCGCCACCGATGGTAGTCGCATCATAGATGCCAACTTCATTACAAAACTCCAACTGTTCCTTTATCTTCTCCAGGAGCTTTATCGTTCTGATCCTGTCATGTACGCTCATCGGCCTGACCCTCCATGTGTCAGTGTGACCGTTTTCAAATAATTCGAGGTGCTTGAAAACGGGCACGCCTGAATGATTATGTTATATGTATTATAAGTGCAGGGTGCATGATCATAAATCACCAAAAGAGCAAGATAACCATACCTAATTCGCCGAAAATGGCAAAAAAAGAGACCACGCCATCATGGTCTCTGCCTTCACTGCGGATCAGCGTATGCTACGGCCGCAATACCTCATTTCTTATCCTGTTTATGACATGCTTTTTATTGCCACTCCATAACGGTGCAACCAATATCCTTTTGTCACCGTCTCCGGTCATCCGGTGTATCACCACATCATCCGGTATTATTTCCACACACTTTTTTAGTATATCAATATACTCATCTTCCGAGAGAGTCCCGATCTTTCCATCCCTGTACTCTCTTTCCAGATCTGTGCCCCGTAATATGTGCAAAAGCTGAAGCTTGATCCCCGCCGCCCCCGAATCACATATATATCTTACGGTCTCAAGCATATCCTCCGGTGTCTCTCCCGGAAGACCTATTATCATGTGCGTGATCACCTCTACGCCGGCTTTGCGCAACCGGCCCATCGCTTCGTCATATACACTCAGATCATACCCTCTGCGGATATATTCTGCAGTCCTTTCATGTATGGTCTGGAGACCCAGCTCCACCCATACAGGCTTTATCATGTTAAGCTCTGACAGCAGGTCGATGGTTTCATCAGGCAGGCAATCCGGTCTGGTGGCAATCGACAGCGCCACAACATCCGGATGTCCTATTGCTTGTGTGTACAGTTTTTTGAGTCTGTCATATGGAGCATATGTCCCGGTATATGCCTGGAAATATGCAATGTACTTTCCCGATCTGTTTTTTTCGGCTACCAGCCTTTTACCATCCTCTATCTGTTCCGTAACACTTTTTTCGGGAGAACCTGCGAACTCACCGCTCCCTCCCTCAGAGCAAAAAATACACCCTCTCGTGTCAATGCTGCCATCTCTGTTGGGGCAGGTAAAGCCTCCGTTTAATGCTATTTTATATACTTTACAGCCGAATCGTCTTTTCAGATGATCGTTCAGCATCACCATCAGTATATCTTCTCCAATTCCTCTTTAATGTCATAAGTGGAAACGAATCTCTGCAGATCTTTTTCATTCATGATGAGCATGATGTCCTCAAATTTGCCGGTATCTTTATTGAGGAATCCAGCCACCTGTTCACCATTACAGATGCTGCATTTGATGACCGGCCGCTGCTTATCCCTGTCATATGAAAGTTTTTGTATCTTGTCCCTTTTAAATAATCCCATCTTCTCTGCTATATTATACTCTCACTTCATGCTCCGAAACTATTCTTTCCCTACCATAGGCTTTGCAATTTTTTCGTTAAACAGATCGATAAGCGGCCCCATGAAAAACGCTGTAATGATAGTTCCCACACCTGCGATCGTCGGGATCTTTGAAACCGGATTCCCTGCAGCAACAAACAAAATGCATCCTGCAACGACACATACCAGGTCAGTGCATATCCTGATATACTTGAATTTACCCAGGTTCCACTTCGATGACATAACTATTGCAACGGCATCATAAGTCGAAACCCCCAGATCAGCCGTCATATAAAGGGAAGATCCAAAGCATATTACCACGATCCCTATGATAAGGCATATTACCCGAAATCCCATAGACGGATCCGGGAATATGCTCTGCAGCAGATCATAAGTAAACTGCGTAATATAACCCAGCAAAAACAGGTTGATAAACGTTGCCAGTCCGATCCTGCTCCGATCTGCGATCAGGCTGAAAGCCAGCAACACCACATTTACAATGACATAAAGTGTGCCAAATCCAATCGGTATCGTAGCATCAAGTCCGCTCATCAACGACTGGAATGGATCAACACCAAGTGCCGCAAGCTTGAAAACACCTACACTTACCGCGCATATTATCACGCCTGCAAGTGACATTACAATACGCCTTTTTCTTTCTCTGATAAATTCAATTACTCGTTCCATACTTCCTCCTCTATGTCATCACACTATCTCCATGATCATTGCAACGTCAATATTTCATACAGCTCATCCGTCAGGTATTCCTTCAAAATGCCCTCCGCATCAACATCCCCGAAGCCCTTATAAAACTCCTCGACCACGCCCCCGGCAATGGCACCGAAGGTATCGCTGTCACACGGCAGGCTGTATATATTTCGCATGAATGATTCATAATCGCTGCTTTCATAGAAGCAACGCATGGCAGCGGGGACGGAGCCCTGACAGCTGACATCCCACTTATATCGCGGGCGCATCTCGTCCAGGCTGTATCCTATGCTGTACTGGTATTCCTCTACCGGATACTCCGATAAAACATAGTCATAAATCTCCTGTTTGCTCTTGCCGTGCTTTGCCATCCAGATGCAGGTGGCAGTTACCACGGCACCCATGATCCCCTCGGGGTGATCATGGGATACGGCCGCAGTTTTGGCAGCCACATCCTGCATCTTTTCATAGTCATCAAAATATTCGCCGACAAAAGCAACGCGCATAGCTGAGCCGTTACCCCAGCTATTGTATGGTGAATGATCGTTGCCAAGGATCCACCTGTAAAATGTCCCGCCATATCCACAGTCAGGATAGTGACGGCCGATATCTACCATTGTCTCCACCAGATCTGCTCCGGTGACCAGTGCCTTTTTTATTGCCAGCATCATCACGGAATCATCCGTGAAAGATGCATCTATGGAGAGTAGCGGCACATTCTTCCAATCCAGATCCGCAGGTCTGCCGAACTCATACTGTGATCCTAATATATCTCCTAAAACCGCTCCCTTAATAGCCATATTATCATCCCCTATTTCATCAATGCCTTAATCGGATTTACGCTCGCCGCCATGGACTTTAACATTTCCAGATTCTTTTCCATGTAATCCTCCAGCTGCATTATCTCCTCCTTGGAAAAACCGTCGTTTGACAGTATCACACATTTAGGGATCTCCCCCTCTGCATGTCTGGTCTTATCCGAAAATGTAACATATGCCTTCTTCTCCCCATCCTTCTGGCAGATGGGAGACACCTGCATACTGATCTCGTCTGTATCATCTGTCTTTTCTTTCTCAAGACCGAGAGAAAAATCTTCCATAATCCTCTGCTCCTTCTGCAACTCATTCCCTAATATGTGTAACTGGTCAGCGGCACCTTCTTTATAACTGTCCCGTGGCACATGAGCCACCGCTCCTGTTGTCGTCGCCGCCCTTTACATATCTTGCGTTGAACTCCATGTTAATATCCTTAAGCTCCTTTTTGCCATCGATATATTCCTGATACATATCCGCCAGACCGCGCATACATCCATCGCAAGTGGCCTCAATATTTCCAAGGGACTCTGCAACGATTATCTCCCTTTCCTCTTTTGTTGTTTCCGAAATCAAATAGCCACTCATATCTTTACTCTAAACCTCATTTACCCTGCTTTCCTCTCGTATGTCACCTCATGCTGTTTTTCTATCCATGAAAACCCGTACCGACTCAGCCATATGCTGATGGTGCACATTTGTCGCATCAAATCCCACAGTCATAAACGCCATCTGCATGATGGGGCCCGCTCCGAAAGCGCATATCAGCGTGCCTATTCCAACAGGTCCTCCCAAGATCCATCCGATAAAGGTTGCCAGCGACAAAAGTCCGATACTCACCGCACCTATTGGAACCCTTCGAAAACGTTTTGCAAGAGCCACAAGAAGTGTATCTCTCGGACCGCATCCCAGCGACGCGCACATATAAGTGTACTGTGTATATGCCATGATCACGAGGCCGATAATCATTACAAATATCCCTTTAATGGTTGAATCGCAGCTGGGGATCACGTGCATCCTGTTAAAAAAATCTACTGCCTTACCAACCACAAAAGCATCAATAAACATGGCAATGCCTATCGGCTCCTTTAACACGATATCTATTCCAAGGATAAGATACGACACCGCTATGGACGCAGTACCATACAAAATGCCCAAACTCTTAGAGAGTCCAAGATTCAACACATCCCATGGACCGGCACCTATATTTGCCTGTATTGTCAGATATATACCAAACCCATTAATAAAAAGGCTTATTGCCGCCAACAGCATATTTGCTATTATTGCCCTTCCGGATTGGTTTTCTTTGAATCTGCTGTTTCTATATAACATTTATAATTGTCTCCATTTTCCCCATCAGTGTTTTCTATTCTTTGCCTTTATTAGCTGCCTTACTCATAAACTTTTCGTTATCTACAATGAATCTTTCGTGGGTTGCCTCCGCTATCTTTCCCGCTTCATCAAATGCCTCAATGGCAAAGACCAGCTTTCTTCCATCAACCTCAACCAGCTCAGATGTACAGTTTACACTCATCCCTACCGGCGTCGCTGAGAGGTGTTTCAGATCCATTCTTGTACCTACCGTACCCTGCCCCTCATCAAGTTCCTGCACTACGCTTTTCCAGGAACACTCTTCAGCAAGAGCAATAAGCACCGGGGTGGCAAGCACCTCAAGCTCCCCACTCCCGACACTCTTGGCTGTCATTTCGGAAGATACTGTTTTTTCTATTGTTCCTCTAATACCTGTATTCAATGTCGGCCTCCCACTATTTCTCATTCATATTGCCAAAAAACACCATCATGGCTACTCCTGTAATTGCCGCCAGTGTATATTTTATTTCAGCAACTTTGAAAACTCAAGCGCTTTCCCAACATCACCGTCTACTTTTAGCTTTCCCGTTGTAAAAGCCAAGACCGGATCGAGCTTTCCATCAACAAGCTTATTGAAACTGGTCAGATCCATCGTGATGGCGCAGTTTCTGTCATTGTACTCGTATGGCTCGATATTGATCCTGCCGTCCTTTACCTCTACATAGAAGACTCCCCCATCGCTCCCTGTCAGATTGATCTGCACCGCAAGAAAATCCCTCCCGGATGCATCAACCTTTTCAGCCAGGCCCCTGATCTTTGCCAACATCTCATTAAACGTCATACCACATTTCCCCTTTCTCATCCTTGCTTTTTCCATAAGTTCACAAGCCTCATCAAAACCTTGTCCCGTACTTCGGACGTAATCTATACTGGCACAAGTTCTATGCCAATATCTGCGTTGATAAGTCTTCTTGTCAACTCCTTCGCCCCGGAGGAAAACATCCCCTTTTTAAAATATCCAATGGATACCGTCATATCTGACCTTACCGCAAGTGTCGCTTCTGACGTATCCCCATTCAAGCCGCTGTTGATATCCACGCTTATAACAAAAGCATTCGCGTCATTGATCGCTTCTATCGCATCCCTGGCAAGCCCTCTGACTTCACCTTTGAATCCGGTTCCCAGAATACAGTCCACTATTATTTCATATCCTTTGAGGTCCATATCCGCGGTAAAATCACAGACCGGCAAACCGCGATTCTTTGCTATATCACAGTAGAAACTACCGTCATCGGACATCTTATCTGACACCTTATATACCTTGCTATCGATACCCTTATCTTTTAGTATTCCTGCAAGCGCATAACCATCACCGCCATTATTGCCTCCACCGACTATTATGGCAATGCTCTTTCCGGTCCATCCGTCAAAAGCGCGAAATACCCCTGTTGCGGCCCGATACATCAGCTCCCGACCGGTTGTCTTAGTCCGTATGGTGTATGCATCTGCATCCCGCATTTCAGCCACCGAAATTGCGCTTTTTTCTATTTCGTCTATATCTGCATTCAGATCAGCCTCCGTCAGTTTAATGTCGTAATCCCAGATCGGGATTCTTGTATAATAACACTTTTCGCTTTCATGATGGATATATGCACCGTTTTTTAACTGAACCCTAAGGCTGGCCGGATTGTCTTTATTCACTTCCAGATAAATCTCCTGTGTATCGATCCCCTGCGTGCGCACGATATCGATCAACAACCTAAGACCTTTTGAAGCATACCCCCTGCCACGATATTCTTTTTTGATTCCATATCCGATATGTCCGGGACCTTCCCGCAGGAAATCATTCAGGTAATGCCTGAAATTAAATGACCCCACGTACTCTCCATTATCCTCCAACACATAGGTTGTATCCGCAACAAACCCTTCCGGCAGGTCCTCGCCTTTGGTCCACTTACGCTTCCTCTCCACATATGTCAAGAACTCCTCATACGAATAACCGAAAACCGGATTCGTATATCCCGTCTCTTCTTTTGGAAAAGTATTGTACAACTCATGTGCTTTTTTCGGATCAGAATCCTGTAGTCTTATAAGTTCCATATCCTTCTACTCCATCGATAACTTCATGCCATATCTATATCCGCATTATTTAATCCTTACCGCCAATTCAAATGCAAGAATCGCTATCTTTTCTTTGTCGTCAAGCCTGGCATGTGCAGGAAGGCTGCGTGGATCCCAATTAGAATGATCAAGATTATCACCCGCATATAAATACTGGAAAAACTCCACTCCACGAAAGTCACAAAGTGCCTGCATTGCCGCGCATTCCATTTCCACACATATGGCACCCATGGATTTCATTTTTTCTATCTTTTTCGGAGTCTCCCTGTAAAACGCGTCCGTAGTCCAGGTCGTACCTTCCACATATGGATATCCGTATTCATCGCAAATTGACTTAAACTCTTCCGCATAATTCCTGTTCACATCAATGTACTCTGCCGACGGAGCATAGTGGTAACTGGTGCCCTCATCCCGTATTGCCCGTTTGGGGATTATGATGCCGCAGTCCTCTATATTTTTATCCAAAACCCCACAATTTCCAAGCAGGATAATCCTCTCTCCGCCATAGGCGATAACATCCTCAAATGACCCGACACACGCAGCCGCACCTACCCTTCCTTTAACAAGAGCAAGCTCCGTATCCTTATAATTGCATCGATAAATTGGCCACCGGCCATCCACATCGTTATATGCAGCGATCTCCTCTGCATCCATGAACTCTACGATCCTGTCGAAGAGGACATAAGAAAAAATGGATATGACCGTCCCCGGAAAACCCGGCATCTTTTCATGGATCATATCCGGATTGATAATTGCATCTTTTGATTCATCATACTCTTCTAAAATCATTTTTCAATCTCCGCCATGATGCACTCGCCGTTTTTATACTTTACAGAAGCACTATTGATTATGAATCCAACTTTTTTCATTTCCTGCAAAAGAGTATGCATAAAAAACCCATGTGTAACAACTGCACAATCCTTATTGTCATTGCAGATCATCGTGATAAATCTATTTGCTCGCTCTATTGTTTGCTCACGTCCCTCAATTTGTCTTGAGTTGTTTATGAGCCACTGGAGTCGTCCGGATACATTCCAAAACCACAACGGCATCTTGTTTTTCGTATCAAAGCTCGATTTAAGCGGCACCTCATTTATAAGTTCAGATTTAATGAATTCTCCATCAGGGAATAGTTTTTTAGCTGTATTTTGACTTCTTGATAATTCGCTGATATATATTTTTTCGCATCTTACCTGAGGGATACTGTACATCATTTCCCTGATTGGCGCACTGTCATACCTACAGCAATCCATATCAAACCCGTCTGACGTATATCCCTTTTGCCAGCAGAAATCTACTTCTGCGTGTCTGATAACAGCTACTTTCATAACAATATCCGGTTGTATTCAACTTCTTCTAATCATTAAAATTCAAAATTCAGATTGTCCATCGTATCGATAACCACCACGCAGTCAGACTTAACATTTTGCATGATAAGCTTCATGATGTTTTCCGGGACCGAAACACATCCGCCGGTGTAGGGCTTTTCCGGGGAACCTGTCACCTCATGTGTGGAGGCATAAAGACCATCCGCAGATTTGCCTGCACTGCCGCATCCACCTACAAGCATGGTCATTGTCAGAAGCACCACAGTTAATACTATTCTTTTCATTAGAATCGCATTTCATTGTTGATTTCCTAATCCATACCCTTGTATTTTAACATTGTCACTATCATTTCTCAATGGAAGTGTTTCGTGAATCAGTCAACAATAAATGTTGTAACTAAAACCCCCATCACGACCGAGGGAGAGGCCTCAGCCTCTCCCTGTCTAACATCTATGATGATGTCGTTCATTGAAGTCCCGAACAAAATGCTCAGGGCATATAAGTTGTCCACCGTCGGCAATGCATCTCCCCTCTGCCACTTATAAATGGCCTGGTCGGATTCAAAACCCATGTAATGGCTGATATCCGACACCTTGAGATGGTGCTGTATCCGGAGTTCGCGGATGCGTGCCCCAGTCGCCACGGCATCAATGATTGGATAGTCCATGAAAGGCCTCCTCTCTAATCGCGTGATTAAAACGTAACATTGTCCTCAGCATCATGCACTCGGTACCGCTACCTCCATAGGACAATAC
>JAILEN010000096.1 GCA_024687655.1 Lachnospiraceae bacterium
GTTTGGAGCATGATACATTTATGATGGAAGTGATCAGGGAGCTGTTTTGGCAGTATCCCTTATTTTAATAAGGGCGCACTTCTATACATCCCCCTGGGATGTAGTGCGTTCTGCGAAGCGGGGATCCGGCTGAAGCCGGGGAGTTGCCTTCGCTTCGCTGCGGAGAATGACACAGAGCATACTGCAACGACACCTTATGTGCAGATGTAAAATGCAGTAGGAAGCAGATCGGTGGCGCACCTGAAATCCACCTTGTTTCCACCTAAATACTACCTTGCTTCTACCCGAATACCCAGTTTTTTATGGCATAAGGACTCCGATTATGATATAGTTATGTGGTTGTATTGGAGTCCTTTTTTTATGGAAGGACCCCAATATGAGTGAAAAAAGAAAAGATAACAGACGTCGTATCTTACGCAACGGTGAAATACAGGAAAGCAGCGGGCGATACAGGTATAAATACGTGGACGCGTTTGGAGACGCGAAGTATGTTAGATCCTGGAGACTTGATATACATGATCCTGTACCTTTCGTATCAGCTCTGTAAAATTGCAAAAATGAGTACATATAAGGAGCAATGATTCCTATGATCAAGGTATTATTCATTTGCCACGGCAATATATGCAGGTCGGCTATGGCGGAGTATGTGATGAAGGACCTGGTAAAAAAGGCACACCGCGAGGATGAGTTTGAGATCGCATCCGCCGCCACCAGCTCAGAGGAGCTGGGTAATCCCATGTATCCCCCCGCACGTTCAAAGCTGGCTGAACATGGTATCAGCGGTTCCGGTCATACAGCCCGCAGGATGCGTGCAAATGACTATGATGATTATGACATGCTCATAGGGATGGACAGCGAGAATCTGTATTATATGAAGCGTCTGTGGGGAGACGATCCCGAGGGCAAGTTTTCTCTTATGATGCAGTACGTTGGATATGAGCCCGGTAAAGAGCTTCCACCCATGGACAGTGTCCGAGAGGTTTCGGATCCCTGGTATACCCGTGACTTCGAGGCCACATGGCAGGATGTATATGGGGGTTGCACAGGTCTTTTGAAGATGTTGTAAATATATTTTTGCGAAGCCGGATAATAGTTTCGCTATTTTGGGGAAAGAGAAAACCATGAAACTTCAAGATAAAATTCTCTATGCAGAGAAACTTTTTTTGGTACTGTTTTTTGCCTGCTCACTGATATTTGCCTTTGCATACAGTGCAAAGGATAAAATTGTGGTGGTGGAGGATGCTCCCCTGACATACATAGAATCCTGGACGGTGACGGATGCCGACGGGACTGTCTTTACTACAGGAAGGTACTATGTGGGGGAGGAAAAAAAGGAGGGTGATTACGAGATCGCAGCCACGCTGCCGGATGATGTTACCGACAACATGGTGCTGTTCTTCAAGCCCTGTTATCAGAATCGTGTTTACATAAATGGAGAGCTGAGGGAGGACTATGATCTTTTCCGCGACGAAGTGATCCCCGGAGGTCCGTCAAAAAGCCTCTACCTTGCTGTGCCTCTGTATGCATCCGATGCCGGAGGCGAGCTTAGGATGGTCCGCCAAAACAGCACCTCCAAAGGACCGGAGATGGTTCCTGAGACCATGGTGACAACCATGAGCGGAGCCTATGGCTACATGTCTGACCACTGGGGCATCACCTTCTTTCTTGCTGCAGTGCTCTTTGTTTTTTCACTTACCGTGATGGTGGTGGGACTGTATATGTATTTTCTTTACCGCCAGACCATCGATATGTTTTACGGTGCCTTTGCCGTGATGGTGATCTCACTGTGGGTCATGACCAATAACTACCTGTATCCCTTTGTTTTCAGACATTATCATATTGACGGAATCCTAAACTACATGATGTGCCTTTTGATCCCACTGGGGCTGATCATTTACCTTGATTCCATCCAGAAGGGCAGGCACAGGAAATACATGATATCCCTGATGATCTTTTCCACGGTCAACACCCTGTTTTGGACATTGCTTCATTTCGCCGGCATTTTCAATTTCGGTGATGCGCTTTTGTACATAGATATCATGCTGGGGATCATAGTTGTGGCAGGGATCGCCATGCTTGTAAAGGAATACAGGGAAAAAAGGACAAAGGAATACCGATACACGGCCATTGGCTTTGTGGGCTTTCTGGCATGCTGTGTGGTAGAGATCATCATCATTACATTCTTTACAGTTAAAAACGACAGCATCCCCATGGTTGTGGGTCTCACCGTGCTTTTGGTGTTCGTGGTCATGCAGCAGGTGGATGACCTACGCACTGTTGGCATCGAAAAGCAAAAGGCCATCGATATGTCAGAGGCCAAGTCCAACTTCCTGGCCAGTATGTCACATGAGATCAGGACCCCCATCAATTCCATCCTGGGCATGAACGAGATGATCCTCAGGGAAAGCAGGGATGAGGCCATTACGGATTATGCCCGTACGGTTGACAGCTCCGGCAAGATGCTCCTGATGCTGGTCAACGACATCCTGGATTTTTCCAAGATAGAGGCAGGCAAGATGGAGATCACCAACACAAAGTACAGTCTGTCGTCGGTGCTTTTTGATGTGTGTGCCATCGTCAAGGAAAGGGCTGTTGAAAAGGGACTTGACTTTGATGTACGCATACATGACGGTGTACCAGATGGCCAGTTTTCAGATGAATTCAGGATAAGGCAGATACTGATCAACTATACCAACAATGCCATCAAATACACCGACAAAGGAAGTGTCACCCTTACGGTGGGCGGCACATATGAAAATGATGATACCTATCGCCTGAAGCTTTCGGTAAAGGATACCGGCCGCGGTATCAAAAAGGAAGATCAGGAGCATCTGTTTGACGCCTTCTCCCGTGCGGATATCAGTAAGAACCGGAATATCGAAGGTACGGGTCTGGGGCTTGCCATAGTAAAAAATGTGGCGGACTCTCTGGATGGCACAGTTGGAGTGGAAAGCGAATACGGCAGGGGATCCCTGTTTTATGTGGATATACCTGTGGAGGTCTTTGACAGAACTCCTGTGACACTGCTGTCTGTACGTGAAGCCAAAGGGGATGTAAAAGAGGAAAGCCACTGCGACTACACCGCGCCGGATGCACGTATCCTGGCAGTGGATGACAACCGGGCTAACCTTAAGATAGTCAGCCTCTTCTTAAAGAGGATCGGTGCAACCGTGGACCTGGCAGGGGATGGAAATTCAGCCCTTAAGGCATGTGAGGAAACCGCATATGATCTTTTGCTTTTGGATCACATGATGCCTCAGCCTGACGGTATAGAGACCCTGAAGATGATCAGGGAGTCTGCATCTTCCCAAAACAAGACCACCCCCGCCATAGTGCTCACAGCCAACGCCGTGGCGGGAAGCAGGAAGTTGTATATGGATGCGGGCTTCGCGGATTATCTGACCAAGCCCTTGAACTCTGAAACTCTGGAAAAGACAGTTGAGAAGTTTTTGCCTGAGGAAAAGGTGGTCCGTGGCGGAGGCTTTGAGGTTTTGGAGTTTGATGCCGAGCCTGAGACCTCCCATACGGATGGACAGGTCGGATTAAAGGATAAGCTTTCGGCCATAGAGGGCCTGGACTATGACCTTGCCCTGATACACTGTGCCGGTGAAGAGGAGATGCTAAAGGAGATCATCTCCGAAATAGTAAAGGAAAGCGCCTTTAAGATAGTGGAAATGGAAGAAAGCCTGAAAAAAGGTGATCTGGATTCCTACCGCGTAGTGGCCCACTCCATCAAGGGCCTGATGTCCACCATAGGCTTAAAGGAACTGAGCGAGCATGCCAAGCGACATGAGTTCGCCGTAAAGGAAAGCAATACACAATACATCAATGAGGACAGCACAGCATTTATCGAAGAGTACCGGGATGTCTGCGGGAAGCTCAAGGATGCCATTGGATAGTTAATCTCCTATACAAATAGTGTATGGGTTGTGATAAAATGTATTAGCATTGAATGCTCACATAAAGGAGGTTTATCATGACAAAAGTTGAATTCGAAGCTATGTTTAACAAACTGGAAAACCTTGGGAAAAAGGAAGATTATTCCGATTGCAAGTTCCTTTTCACACAGATGAGGGACGATGAGGATGATGACGAGCTCATCGTGGTATATGACAGCAGTTATTTTGAAAACAGCTATGACGACGAGACCGACATATATGAGAGCGTACTGACCTATCTGGACAGAGCCAGACGCGGCGACAATATGTATATCCAGGCCGAGTACATCACCTCCAGGATGCATAAGAAATACAAACTGAACACACCGGAGGAGTTTGATGCTCTTGAAAAAGCCCTAAAGGCCCAGCATGAGTATTATCTTAATACTACCGAGCACTAGTGCCGCGTTTTTTCCTGAGACGACTTAAGATAAAAAGATATAAGACCCAGCTGAAGATCCCGGTAGAAAGCCAGGCGGCAGCGTCACCGGCCACGGCCAGGGCGTAGCTGCCTATTTTCATGGAAACTATGGCTGTGATCAGCCTGGCAATAAGCTCCATAACCCCCAGGGACAGGGCTGTCATGCCGTAGCCGCAGGCCTGCATGGTATTTCTGTAGATAAATATCATGGCCAGGGGTATGTAAAAGATGGCGCACTGGTACATATAGGTTTTTGCATAGGGCAGGTAAAGTGATACATCCGTACCGGAGTCGAAAAACAGGCCTGTAAGATAGGGCAGCATAAGGATGCTTAGTGCACCGGTGATCAGGGAATACACAACCGAGATCCAAAATGCTGACTTTGTCCCCTGATGTATGCGATCCAGATCCCCGTAGCCGTAGTTTTGCCCCACGTAGGCCGCCATGGTCTGACCTATGGAGGGCATGCCTGCGGTCATGAGATTAGCGATCTTGCTGGCTGCCGTAAAGCCGCCAACAGCCACGGACCCATATATATTGATGGAGGACTGCATCACCATGGTTCCAGAAGCAGTGATGCCAAACTGCAGGGACATGGGGACTCCGATGTTTAACTGCTTAGCGCAGAATTTTTTATAAAAATGCCAATCACCCTTCCTGGGGCATAGTACATCCACCTTTCTGTAGATGTGAATCATGCACAAAATGGCGGATATACCCTGGGACATCACCGTAGCCAGGGCGGCACCAAAGGTCCCCAGATGAAAGACTATGATAAAAAGCAGATCCAGTATCACGTTAAGCCCTGTGGAAAAGAGCAGAAAATGCAAAGGGGTCCTGGAGTCGCCAATGGAGCGGAGTGAGGCGGCTAAAAGGTTGTATCCTATGACAGCGATGCTTCCGGCGCAGATGGTGTTGATGTAGTTGTACGCATCCTGATATATATCCTCGGGGGTGTTCATGACATGGAGCATGGGATGCATGATCAAAACAGAGATGATGGTTATCACCGCAGTGCTTACCAGCCCCAGAAGCAGTGCGTTCACAAAGGCCTGCCGGGCTCCCGTATTATCCCCTGCCCCGTATTTTTGGCTGATAAGGACAGCGTAGCCCGTGGTAAGACCGTTGGCCAGTCCCAGGATCATGAACATTATGGTTCCGGTGGAGCCGACTGCCGCAAGGGCCTGGGGGCTCACAAATCTGCCCACGATAACCGAGTCTACCATATTGTAAAACTGCTGGAAAAC
Organism: Lachnospiraceae bacterium; assembly: GCA_024687655.1. GTDB lineage: Bacteria > Bacillota > Clostridia > Lachnospirales > Lachnospiraceae > JAILEN01. The sequence continues at coordinate 5,607 of JAILEN010000096.1, forward strand.
AAAACCCAAAAAGATGGGTGAGACAAATTTCATTAATAAAATAAGAGGCTTTCCCTCTGTCATTTTTGATCCCATGATATTTCCTCTCGTAAACCTGTTGAAAAAGAATTATATACCTTGGAACTAATTTGTAAAGTAGCATATTGACAAATTTCCATTAAAAATGTTAAATATTTTCGGCTGAGATATTGAAATGGAAAGAGGACAAAAGGATGGATTCAAAACTGGGTATCATCGGCGGCATGGGACCCATGACGACAGCAGTTTTTATAAGGATGATCGTGTCCATGACGGACGTGGAACGGGACCAGGATCATATACCCATGGTCATCGAGCATTGTCCCGGCGTGCCGGACAGGACTTCATATATATTGGACAAGAAGAGCCCCAATCCCTCGGAGGCCATCATAGAGGCGGGCAAAAGCCTTGCTGCAGCAGGGGCCACTGAGATAGCCATACCCTGTTTTACCGCCCATTATTTCCATGACATTTTGGAGGAGCATATCCCCATCCCGGTGATCAACGGCATCGAGGTGGTGGCGGATCAGCTTAGAAAAGACGGCGTCAATACCGCAGGGGTCATGGCTACGGACGGTACCGTGGCGGCCGACATTTTTAAAACCGCCCTTGAGAAAAAGGGTATCCGCTGTATCTATCCGGATGAGGCGGATCAGAGGGGCGTCATGTCACTGATCTTTGATTATGTTAAAGCCAACAGGATAGCACCCCGGGAACTCTTTTTTGAGATATGTGATCATTTGAGGTCTGCAGGTGCCGACACCGTGATACTTGGCTGCACGGAGTTTTCTGTGATTGCGGAGAGCCTGGAGTACCGTGAGGATATCACCGATGCCATGAGGCTTCTGGCGGCGCGGTGCATAGCTGATTTTGACAAGAGGATAAAAACTGATGACAAATAACGTTTTAGACTGTCTGAAACTGACTGCCGACAGGCTTCCGGACAAGACGGCATTTTCCGACGGAAGGACGAACCTTAGTTTTTCAAAGTTACAAAGCGCATCGGACAGTATCGGGACAACCCTGGTCAAAAAGGGATGCAAAAAGGAACCCGTCCTTATATATATGGAAAAGTCTCCGCAGCAGATCGCCGCATTTTTCGGAGTAATAAAAGCGGGTTGCTTTTATGTGCCCATTGATGACGAGATGCCCGCATCCCGTATTGATCTTATCATTAAAAACTGCAATCCCAGGTTTTTGATCTGTGACGAGTCCACCTGTGAAAAGACAGGTCAGCTTAGTTTTAACGGAGATGTCATCAGATATGATGAGGTAATAAAAACCAACGCAGACGAAAACCTGTTACAGACCATTCACGAGAAAGCGCTGGACACGGATCCCATATACATAGTCTTTACCTCGGGATCCACGGGAGTACCCAAGGGTGTGGTTGCCAATCACCGTTCCGTTATGGACTACATAGCACAGCTTTCCGAGGTACTGGGCTTTGATGAGGATACGGTCTTCGGCAATCAGTCACCCCTTTATTTCGACGCCTGCTTAAAGGAGATCTACCCCACCATCAGATTCGGCGCCACAACCTTTCTGATCCCGAAGAAGCTTTTTTCCCAGCCTAAAAACCTGGTGGAATATCTCAATGAAAAAAAGATAAATACCATCTGCTGGGTGGTATCGGCACTGACCATGATATCCGCTTTCAAGACCTTTGACATAGTGCGGCCCGAGTACCTGAAGACCATCGCCTTCGGCAGTGAGGTCTTTCCCCTGAAGCAGTACAGACTGTGGAGGCAGGCGCTGCCGGATACCAGCTTTACAAATCTCTACGGGCCCACGGAGGCCACGGGCATGAGCTGCTATTTCCACTGTGATAGGGACATTGAGGATGGTGAGCCTATCCCCATCGGCAGACCCTTTGACAACACCGAGGTGCTCCTCATTAAAGAGGACGGCACCGAGGCAGGTGAGGGTGAAGAGGGGGAGATCTATCTGCGGGGCACCTGCGTGACTCCCGGTTATTACAATGACAGGGAGCGCACTGATGCGGCCTTTGTCCAAAACCCTCTGCAGCATGCCTATCCCGAGATCGTCTACCGCACAGGCGACATGGGACGTTACAACCACAGGGGTGAGCTCATATTTTTATCCCGCCGCGACCATCAGATCAAGCACATGGGACATCGCATCGAGCTGGGTGAGATCGAGGCTGATGTCAGCAGCCTGGAGGAGATAAAAATCTGCGCCTGTACTTATGACAGAGACCGTGATAAGATAGTCCTGCATTTTGTAGGAGATATAGATAAAAAGACATTGATAGAAAAGTTAAAGGGCCTTCTGCCCCGGTACATGCTGCCGGGAAAGGTGATAAATCTGGAAGAGATGCCCTTTACGGCTAATGGTAAGATCGACAGAAAAAAATTGGAGGAAATGAAATGAACGTTAGAGAAGAGCTGATGGAGATTTTAGAGGACCTTCACCCCGAAGTGGATTTCGAGACCGAGGATGCTCTGGTGTCCGGCAAGGTTTTGGACTCCTTCGATATAGTTAATCTGGTAACGGAGCTGGATGATGCATTTGATATCGAGATCACGGCGGCAGACCTGGTACCTGAGAATTTCGATACGGTGGACGGCATAGCAGAGCTTATCATGAAGCGCATGGAGGACATCTGAGTTGCTGTTTACTTCCTATGGCTTTATCGGCTTTCTGCTGATAGTGCTGGTGCTGTATTACATCCTGCCAAAGAGCTTTCAAAAGGTGATCCTGCTTTTGGCAAGCTTTGCCTTTTATGCGCTTTCAGGCCCGCTATATCTTTTGTACCTTTTTTCCGCCATCCTCACCACATTTCTGGCGGGGCGTTACATGGGGAAAAACATTGAGGTACAGAAGGCCTACATCGCGGACCACCGGGACACCATATCCCGTGAGGGTAGAAAGCTGTATAACGCAAGGCAGAAGGCCAAGCGAAAGAGAGCGATGGTCTATGCCATAGTCATTAATATAGGTGTGCTTTCCGTGGTAAAGTACACCAATTTTGTGATAGGAAATATAAATGCCCTGGGCGGACAGCTAACCTTTCTGGATATCGCACTGCCCCTGGGAATATCCTACTACACCCTGATGTCCGTGGGCTATCTGGTGGACATCTTCAGAGGTACCATCAAGGCGGAGACAAACCTTTTAAACTATGCACTGTTTCTGTCATTTTTCCCGCATATAGTTCAGGGACCCATCAGCAGATACGGAGAACTTTCCCGGACTCTGTGTGAGCCCCACGACTTCAATTCCCAAAACATCATATTCGGAGCGGAGAGGATACTTTTCGGCTTCTTCAAAAAGCTGGTCATCGCAGACCGGCTCTTTCCTGTGGTATCCACCATAGCCGGCGACCCAAAGACCTATCGGGGCGCCTATATTTTATGTCTCATGTTTTTCTATACACTGGAACTCTACGCTGATTTTACCGGAGGTATCGATATCACCATCGGTGTGGCGGAGATGTTCGGTATAAAAATGACGGAAAACTTTGAGCGTCCCTATTTTTCCAAATCACTGAAGGAATACTGGCGCAGATGGCATATCTCCATGGGTACCTGGTTCAAGGATTATCTGTTTTTCCCCATAGCCATGAGCAGTACCATGCAAAAATTTTCCAAATTTTTAAGGAAGCATTTCGGAGACTATGTGGGCAAGCGGCTGCCGGTCTATATCTCATCCTTTATCGTATGGTTCATGACGGGTCTGTGGCACGGCGCCAGCTGGAACTTCATCGTATGGGGACTTTTGAACTATGTGATACTTATGATCTCGGAGGAGTTCGAGCCTCTGACTGTCAAATTCCATGAGAAGTTCATTCCTATGGAAAACAGGGTTTATCAAGGCTTTATGGTGATCAGGACCATGATCATGGTCTCCATGTTAAAGATCTTTGACTGCTATGCAAATGTGGGGGATGTGTTTGCCTCCATAGGGTCCATTTTTACAACGGGAAATTTCGGCATATTTACGGACGGTTCCCTTTTAGAGTTGGGAATGGATGTGTTTGATCATGGCGTGATATTTGCCACCACGCTTTTGCTGTTTGTGCTGAGCATGATACAGCGGCGGGGCAGCATCCGACAGAGGATGTTGGCACTGCCCTTTGCAGTCAGGGCGATGCTGATATCGGCGCTTTTCATCGGCGTGCTGCTTTTGGGTGACTACGGTGTGGGATATGATTCTTCACAGTTTATATATAATAGATTTTAAGATCCTTCGGGCTGAAGCCCTCAGAATGACAAGGATTTATTGTCATCCTGAGCATAGCGAAGGATCTTATCATAAATGGTTGATGCAATGAAAAAAATATTGATTACAACTTTAAAATTATTATCCGTTACCGTTTTGCTGGGATGCGTTTTGTATCTTTTGCAGTGCCTCGTCATGCCCAAATATACCGGCGATGTGGTGGAGGGTGCCTTCGTAGGCGAATACTATGATAAGCCCGACAAAAACTATGACGTGATCTTTGTGGGAGACTGCGAGGTCTATGAGAACTTTTCTCCCATGGAGCTGTGGAAGGAATATGGTATCCACTCCTACATTCGCGGCTCGGCCCAGCAGCTGATCTGGCAGTCCTATTATATGCTGGAGGATACCCTTGCGGACCATACTCCCAAGGCAGTGGTTTTCAACATCCAGTCCCTCCAGTACAACGAGCCCCAGTCCGAGGCCTATAACCGCATGACCATCGACGGCATGAGGTGGTCCCTGTCAAAGCTGGACGCCATCGACGTATCCATGACGGAGGACGAGCATCTGATAGAATACGTCTTTCCGCTGCTCAGATATCACTCCAGGATCAGTGAGCTTACTGAGGATGATGTGACCTATATGTTTGACAAAAAGCAGCAGTCCTACAACGGGTATTTCTTGCGTACGGACATCCTGCCTGCGGAAAATGTGCCGGAGGGCAGGCCCCTTTCCGATTATGCCTTCGGGATGAACGCCTGGCATTATCTGGATAGGATACGCTGGCTGTGTGAGGACAATGGCATCGATCTGATACTGATAAAGGCACCCAGTCTCTACCCCTACTGGTATGATGAATATGAGGCCCAGGTGGAGGACTATGCAAAGACCTACGGACTGACTTATATCAATTTTTTGGAGCTTCAGGATGAGACGGGGATTGATTATGATGTGGACACCTATGACGGGGGCCTGCACATGAACCTTTCCGGAGCCAGAAAGCTGTCCCATTATCTGGGGCAGATCCTGGTGGATCGCGGAGTGCCCGACAGGAGGAGCGATGCGGCTCTGGCAAAAATATATGAGCGGGACGAGGCGGTATATGATAAGGCTGTAAAGGATTCCGATACTGTGGCACCGGTGCTTGAACTTACAACTGACAGTCTGACACTTAATACCATAGATACTCCGCCTACAGCACAGGATCTGGTGAAAAGCTGCATAGACGGGACACATGTTATCATAGGATATGCGAAGGAGTACGACTTCAGCAGGGCAGGAAGTTTTGACATAGAGATCAAGGCGGTGGATGAGGCCGGCAACGCTACTGTGGCAAAGCTGCCCTGTCAGGTGATACATGATGTGACGCCGCCTGTCATCGAGGGGGTGAACCCCATTGTAGTTCCCGTGGGCGAAACCGTATCATATAAAAAGGATGTGACTGTGACCGACGACTACGATCCTCATCCCCAGCTTACCGTAGATGACAGTGCCGTGGATCTGAGCAAGCGGGGCAAATACGATATCACATACACGGCCCGGGATGCATCGGGCAATACATCCACAGCAGTTACCACGGTGACCGTCAGCTCCAATATCATCGCCGAAGCTACCGAGGAGGTGGTCTATGCCAAGGCGGACGAGGTGCTCTCCACCATCATCACCGATGATATGACCCAGCTTCAACAGGCCAGGGCGGTCTTTGACTGGGTGGTGAACAATATCACCTACTCAGAGAGCCAGGGTTATGATGATGTACTCTCCGCTGCCTACAGAGGATTTTATTATCACATAGGAGACTGTACTGTAAAGCAGAAGACTGCGGAGGTGATGCTGAACCGGCTGGGTATCAAGAATATGGAGATAGAAAAGATCAGGGATCACCGCGGACATTACTGGCTCCTCATTGATGTGGGAGAGGGTTGGTATCACTATGATCCCAATATGCAGCTGGATGGTACGCTGATCTTTTACTGGCATGATGCGGACCTTTGGGCCTACTCCAATGCCCACCATAATACACATAATTACGATCCCAGCAGGTATCCGACTATACAATAGACAGTCGATTTCCGCCACTTATGGTCCGCCGCCGGACGGGAAAACGTCCGGCTACGCGGATCCATAAGCTGTCGGAAATCTCTCAGGAGGATAGGTATGAAAAAGCGAAGTATTTTTATGATATTGGTGCTTGCCGCCTTAGCACTCTGCGGCTGCCACCGGGATGAGGTGCGGCAGGACGCTTATGTTCCAAAGGCCGAGTTTTCCGCAAAGGCAGATGCAGACAGCATCAAGCCCTCATCCGGAAACGGATACTTTTTCACATATGATGACATAGACATAAAAATGGATGGGGATGCGAAGGCTGTGACGGACGCACTGGGAGAGCCCGACACCTATTTTGAGTCACCCAGCTGTGCGGCCCAGGGTACGGGCAGGCTATACGGCTACGGTGATTTTGAGATCCAGACTTACCCTGATGGGGATGAGGACAGGATCCTGTATGTGATGTTAAAAACCGATATGGTCAGCACCCCAGAGGGTATCGATATATCAAAGAGTCGGGAGGATGTGAAAGATATTTACGGAGAGCCCACTGAGGAGAATGCTTCGTCTCTGATATATGAAAAAGAGGGCATGAAGCTCAAGTTCATATTTGACACGGATGATATGATATCTATAGAGTATGACAGTCCGCTGGCATAAGAGAGGCTGTTTGCATTTTGGAGGGAAATGATGGAATTTGGTGATAGCGGAAGAAGCACATATGCGGAGGCTCGGAAAAAGGCAGAGAGTCAGGTGAAGCATGCGAAGGATATCGGGCGTCTCCCCTATCCCCCGGCCCTTGATGACATCCTTCGGGACGAGGGTGCCCTGAGTGAGGAACGGGTTGGCATCATGGAGATCCCTCTGGATCGGATCATCGGCACAAAGACGGCAGGCAGACAGGAGGCCTTCTCCTATGATTTCCTGCCTCTTTTGGATGCATTTTCCGAATTTGGTGCAAAATGGATCAATCTCTACAACGCCCAGCTGGATGAGGGCTTTCGTGACCCGGTTAAATTATATGAGTACATGGGATCCTTTTTTGTCCAGGAGGGCAACAAACGGGTTTCCGTGGCAAAGTATCTGAACATGGCGGTGATCGCGGCAGATGTGATACGTGTATTGCCCAGACGCACAGAGGATCCGGTGATCAGACAGTACTATGAGTTCAGGGAGTTTTTCAGATGCTTCCCCAACTATGATATAGAGATGTCCGAGCCGGGCGGCTACGAGAAGCTGGCAGAGGCCTACGGGCAGGAGCTTAACGGACTTTTATGGGATGAGGACTTAAGGCGGTCCGTATCCTCCTCTTTTTATGCCTTCAAAAAGAAATTTGACGAAAAGGAGAAAAACTACAGTCATATCTCGGTGAAGTCCGGGGATGCATATATGCTCTACATTGGACTCTATGGCACAGAGGAGAGCGCGGCACTGGTGCCTGACTCCCTTTTGGATGAGAGGGTTACAAAGCTGTGGAGGGAGTACGAGTTCTATGCGGGCTCCGGCAAGCACAAGCTTTTGTATGAGAGTGATGAGACTGACAATTTCTCCATCAGGACAGTAGGGCTTTTCAGGACTCCGAAGTACAGTGAAAAGCATCCCTTAAAGGCGGCCTTTTTCTACAGGGGGACCACCTCCGATCTGAAGTGGACCAGGGATCATGAGATGGGCAGGCAAAAGCTGAATGAGCATTACGGCGACCTGATCGAGACCTACCCCTATTCCGGCCTTCAGGACCGCGACTCATTAAGGGCGGCTATAGACGACGCCTACGGTCTGGGCTGTGAACTTTTCTTTACCACTTTTCCCGGGATGATGCCCGAGGCCAGACGGTCTTCCATCCACTATGAAAAGACCTCTCATTTTTTGAACTGTTCCATCGGTGAGACCAGTAATGCGGTGCGAACATATTACGGAAAGATGTATGAGGCCAAGTTCATACTCGGAGCCCTGGCGGCATCCCTTTGTGACAACCACGAGATAGGTTATATAGCATCCGTTCCCACCTATGGGGTGATCTCGGATATCAATGCCTTTGCCATAGGAGCGGCGCTTTTGGATCCCAAGGCCAAAATACGTCTGTTGTGGGGCATGCAAAAGGGTGCCCGGCTGGAAAAAGGACTGGAGGGAGTGGATATCCTTTCAGGTGTTTTAAACATGAACCCTTCCGAACCTACCAGAGAATATGGGCTGTACCGCAGGAACCCGGGTGGCAAGATGGACAATCTGGCTATGCCGGTTTGGGACTGGGGTGAATATTATATCAGGATAATCAGGTCAGTGCTGGCAGGCTCCTATGAACGGGAAAAAGTGGATGGAGTGGCAGTGAGATACTACTACGGGCTGTCATCGAATGTGATCGACGTGGTGCTTTCCGATAAGCTGGATTATAATTCACACAAGCTTTTAAATGGTTTGAAAAAAGCTATTGCCACGGGACAGATCAATCCCTTTGGCGGAGAGATACATACACAGGACGGCGTGCTGCAGACCGAGGGACGCCTGTCAGAGGACGAGCAGATAGCAATGGACTGGCTGGCGGAAAATGTGGAGGGAACCATACCGCCGGTGTCGGAGTTTGACCTGGACGCAGCCTTTTTGGCAGGCTTGGAAAAGACAGAATTTGCAGGTTCGTAAACCCTGTTATTAAAAGCGCAGTGAAGGATCTTTTTGCAGAAAGTGCGACAAATGAAATTACTATGTTTAGCTGACGAAGAAAATAAGGGCCTGTGGGATTTTTACCACAGGGACCGGGTAGGGGATGTGGATCTCATCATCTCCTGCGGCGATCTGGACCCTTCATATCTGGAGTTTCTGGTTTCCATGACAAATGTTCCAGTTTTGTATGTCCACGGTAACCATGATGACAAATATGAGATGAAGCCTCCCCTGGGCTGCACCTGTATTGATGATGATATTTACGATCACAAGGGACTTCGTATCATGGGACTTGGGGGTTCCATGAAGTATGGTGCGAAGAAAAACATGTACACCGAGCGTGAGATGGAAAAGAGAGTTAAAAAGCTACGGAAAAAAGCGGTGCTCATGGGAGGCATCGACATCCTGGTGACCCATGCACCGGCAGCAGGCTATGGAGATCTGGAGGATCTGCCTCATCACGGCTTTGAGTGTTTTAATGATCTACTTAATGAATTTAAGCCCCTGTATATGCTCCATGGACATGTGCATATGAACTATGGCAAGGTCTCACGTGAGACCGATCATCCATCAGGGACAAAAATAATAAACTGTTTCGACAAATATGAGCTTACCATCCCCGAATCAGCTTTCCCTGCTCAGGGTGAGACGGGCTCGGCAATGTACGATCTGTATATGAGACTGATGAACCGACGCAAAAGGTGATCTGGATCTAATCCCATAATCCTGAAAGCTGTGGTTCGTTGGCACTGCCGCATTTGGGACAGGTTATGATGCTGTCATCGGGATAAACAATAACTTTGCCACCGCAGTTGGGGCAGACTCCCTTTGAGGGATCATCCCCATCATTTGTTTTCACGGAAACTATTTCCCTGCATGAAAGACAGACACCGGCATAGTTCGTGTATTCAATGCTTCTTAGGCCCTTCCCGACATTTACTGTCTTTTCATATCCGCATCTGCAGTTGTAAGAAATCATTTTTCCCATATTTTTATACTTTCATTACTGAAGGAGCGAAAGCACTCCCTGGGGAGTCTGGTTGGCCTGAGCCACCATGGCCTGGCCTGCCTGTTCGATTATATTTGCAGCAGAGTATCTTACCATTTCAGCTGCCATATCCGTATCACGGATCCTGGATTCCGCAGACTGGGCATTTTCCTGAGTATTGTCCAGGTTGAGCACAGTGTGCTCCAGTCTGTTCTGCTTAGCACCAAGGTCTGATCGCTGGGTGGAAACCTTCTCTATAGCGGCATCGATCTTTGCCATAGCCTTCCCGGCCTTTTCATAGCTTTCCATTGAAAGATTATTAATGCCAATGTTTGTTGAGTTCATGGCATCTATGTTCACCCGGATCGCCTGACCGCTCAGTGCGCCAACCTGAAGCATCAGACCGCCCTTGCTGGCGACCCTGCTGCTGGGATCATCACCGAGTCCGCCGATCGCCCAGTTCACAGCCTGACCAAAATTGTTCTTTATCTGGGTATTGGTGGTATCTATTTTATAATAATTTAGCCCTGAATCTGAAGGATTGGCAAAAACAGTTGCCGTAGTGTCAGACAGATCAATGCCAAAAAGCGATCCTGCTCCGGATCCTATGGCTGTCCTTAGCTGTTTAACAAATGATATCGTATCGGCAGAAGGATTGTTGAATACATTATTTTCAAAAGCCGTGAGTCCCCCAAAATCCGTATATTTAACTATAACTTCATTAAGGGTCTTTCCCTGGGAGAGATCATCAAATACGCTTGCGAGACCTTCCCTGATATTTGATGCTGTAATGGCTGTGTCCGCGCCCTTTGCCAGATGACCGAGATACATGGCAGCCACATAACCGGCACCATATTCCCTTACTGAGGGATCTTTCATATAGGCGGCTGCCTGAGAATCTGTAGCAGAAAGTGGTACTTCATAGGTAAACCATCCGCCGTCACCGCTGGATGTCTGGGCAGTGCCCTCAATGAACCAATCCGGATAGCAATCGTTTCCTGCCATGCCTGACGAAAGGGCGTCAAACATCAAAGCATGTGTCATCTCGTGTGCAATGGTTGAAGCCAGCTTTTCAGCGCTGGCGCCGGTGGTTGAAAAAGTTGCAGGAACGTAATCCTTAGTATCAACCATCATGGTGTATTTCATATAGTTCGCGCCCTGGTAGGTGCTCATGGAAACAGAAGCAAGTACACCTCCCACCTGTCCGTCCTCCAGCTTTAGTCCCAGCTCTACTCCCGAGGTGGCAGCATTGTTGAACAGGGCACCGTATGCATTATATAGTCTTCCCACCGCTGAAGACGAGGCATCCTTTGCAAATTGCGCAAGCGTTGCCAGGTTGTCCGTATAGTTTGTTGCAGTGCCGGTGTTTTCAACAGAAGAAACTCCAGGCACCTTGGTCCCATCTGCCCCGATAACTGCAAAGGTAAATGTCAAATTGCCTAACTGATAAGCGTCGACATAGGGACTGGTCGTCTGCCCGTTTTCTTTCACCTTTGACAATGATCCGTCCAGCAGGTTCATGGTATTAAACTGCGTGGAGGATGCGATACGATCAACCTCGGAGGTCAGCTCATTGATCTCCTGTTGGATCGCGTCACGATCAACTTCTGTATTGGTATCGTTTGCTGCCTGAGTAGACAGTTCCTTCATCCTCTGCAGGATGGTATGAACTTCGTTTAGGGCACCTTCTGCTGTTTGGATAAGAGATATCCCGTCCTGTGCGTTAGAGGAGGCCTTGCCAAGTCCCCGCACCTGGAATCTCATTTTTTCGGAAATAGAAAGACCCGCAGCGTCATCCGCTGCGCGATTGATCTTATAACCTGAAGAAAGCTTTTCCGTGGATTTAGACTTTCTTGAACCCGTGACAGACAACTGTCTGTTGGCATTTTGTGCGATCAAATTGTGTGCTACAACCATGATAATCCATTAACATGGCAATCCTTTGCTCTATATTATCGCAATCCTTTGCTAACATTCCGTTGTACTTCCATCTTTTGTATCGGTAAATTCAGCGGAAACATTAGCTTTGGTGGAAAATTTATTCCGGACATACGGAAACCGGTGAGCCAAGTCGCCTCATCACTGCGACCCGCTCACCGGTCTCTCTTCGTCGGTCTGTCCAAGATACACATCCTCCAATCTCTTTTTTTCCTTCACGGCTAAAACAGCCTCTGTTCGGGAGCTTGTATCTCTTAAAATCTACCGTTCCCGGAAATCACCAGCCGGGCTCTGGCTAAAACTCTTGTTGATAAGTAACGGATAAAATCAACTTCCCATTGGTCCACCTCTTCCTCCCGGAAGAGCCTCCTTCCTGATAGTAACTTTTTCCTTCCTTTCAAACGTTTTGCTTCATGCTGCCGACCCGTTTCCGATCTATAATGTGGGCCGGCTGTTTCTTGTTCCTTCGTCGTGAGTTAATATTACTATACAAAGTTTCAAAAGTCAATCAATTTTTTGAAAATACATAAAAATACAATCTAAATTCTCAAAATTGCGTGAAAATACTTATAATAACAGAAAATTCATACAATTACAGGGAGCACAAAGAACGGGCTTGAAATCAGGAAATCTTGGGTGCTTTTTCAGTTGTGAAATACAAAAAATAGTGGTATTATAGTGAGGCTTGCAGATTAAATTGTTAGACGATTTTGAAAATAAGGAGTGAAACAGACGAGATGAGTATTTTCACAAAGATGTTTGGTACCCACAGTGAGAGGGAACTTAGAAGAATAGAGCCCATTGTTGACAGGATCGAGGGCATGAGAGATGAGATGCTTGCGCTGTCGGACGAGCAGCTTCGTGCCAAGACGGACGAGTTCAAGGAGAGGCTGTCAAAGGGCGAGACACTGGATGACATTTTGCCTGAGGCGTATGCGGTAGTCCGCGAGGCTGCGCACCGTGTGTTTGACCTGGAGCATGATCCGGAGAACGGCATGGAGGGTGGCATGGAGCACTTCAGGGTTCAGCTCATTGGCGGTATCATCCTCCATCAGGGACGTATCGCAGAGATGAAGACCGGTGAAGGTAAGACCCTGGTTTCCACACTTCCCGCCTACCTCAATGCACTTGAGGGCAGGGGTGTTCAGATCGTTACGGTAAACGACTATCTGGCAAAGCGTGACGCGGAGTGGATGGGACGCATCCATGAGTTTTTAGGCCTGAAAGTGGGCTGCGTTTTGAACGACATGTCCCGTGAGGAACGTCAGGCAGCATATAATTGTGATATTACTTACATTACCAATAATGAGCTGGGCTTTGACTATCTGAGAGATAACATGGTGGTCCGGGAGGAGCACTTGGTACAGCGTGAGCTCCACTACTGCATCATCGACGAGGTGGACTCAGTGCTTATCGACGAGGCCCGTACTCCTCTGATCATTTCAGGTCAAAGCGGCAAGTCCACCAAGCTCTATGAGATGTGCGACATTTTGGCACGTCAGCTGAAAAGAGGTGAGGACCTTCCCGAGTTTTCCAAGGTTGATGCCATCATGGGTATCGAGCAGGAGGAGACGGGAGACTTCATCGTAGGTGAAAAGGACAAGGTGGTGAACCTGACCCAGGAGGGTATCAAGAAGGTTGAGGACTTCTTCAAGATCGACAACCTGGCAGACCCTGAGAATCTGGAGATCCAGCACAATGTCATTCTTGCGCTCCGTGCACACAATCTGATGCACCGTGACCAGGATTACGTGGTAAAGGATGATGAGGTGCTCATCGTCGACAGCTTTACCGGACGTATCATGCCGGGCCGCCGCTATTCTGACGGACTGCATCAGGCCATCGAGGCCAAGGAGCACGTGAAGGTCAAGCGCGAGAGCATGACCCTGGCCAATATCACCTTCCAGAATTTCTTCAATAAATATGATAAAAAGGCGGGCATGACAGGTACCGCATTGACAGAGGAGCAGGAGTTCCGTGATATCTACGGCATGGATGTGGTGGAGATCCCCACCAACAAGCCCATCGCCAGAGTGGATCATGATGATGCGGTTTATAAGACCAAAAATGAAAAGTACAGGGCCATCGTGGAGGAGGTCAAGCGCGCACATGCCACCGGCCAGCCCGTGCTGGTAGGTACCGTCACCATCGACGTTTCCGAGCTTTTGTCCAAGATGCTTTCCCGTGAGGGTATACAGCACAACGTTTTGAATGCGAAGTTCCATGAAAAGGAAGCTCAGATCGTAGCCGAGGCAGGTATCCACGGTGCGGTCACCATCGCCACCAACATGGCAGGTCGTGGTACGGATATCAAGCTGGACGAGGAAAGTAAGGCTGCCGGCGGTCTCAAGATCATAGGTACTGAGAGGCACGAGTCACGCCGTATCGATAACCAGCTGCGCGGACGTTCCGGACGTCAGGGTGACGTGGGTGAGTCCAAGTTTTACATCTCCCTGGAGGATGATCTCATGAGACTCTTCGGATCGGAGAGACTCATCAACACCTTCAATGCCCTGGGCATCGAGGAGGGCGAGGAGATCCAGCACAAGATGCTTTCCGACGCCATCGAACGTGCACAGAGAAAGATCGAGTCCAACAACTTTGCCATCAGAAAGAACCTGCTGGAGTATGACCAGGTCATGAACGAGCAGCGTGAGCTTGTATATGCACAGCGACGCAGAGTTCTGGCAGGTGAGGATATGAAGAGCCAGATCCTGGACATGATCCGCATCAAGATCTCAGAACTGGTGGACACCTGTATCAGCGGCGAGACAGCCAGAGGCGAGTGGGATCCTGCGGAGATGACCAGAGTCATTTTACCGGTCATTCCCTTAAAACCCATCACTGCCGAGAGGATAGCGGATATTAAGAGTATTGATGCCTTAAAGGAAAAGCTTACTGAGGAGGCCTATGAGCTTTACGATGCCAAGGAGGCAGAGTTCCCCGAGCCCGAGAACTTCAGAGAGGTTGAGCGCGTCATTTTGCTTCGCGTCATTGACAGAAAGTGGATGGAGGAGATCGACGATATGGATCAGCTCCGTCAGGGTATCGGACTCCAGGCATACGGACAGCGCAATCCCGTGGATGAGTACAAGATGGCCAGCTATGATATGATCGACGCCATGAACGAGTCCATCCGTACGGACACCATCACCATGCTTTACCGCATCCGCATCGAGCGTCAGGTGGAGCGTGAGGAAGTGGCCAAGGTCACCGGCACCAACAAGGATGACACCGCATCCTCTGGGCCCAAGACCAGAAAGACTGCCAAGATCTATCCCAATGATCCCTGCCCCTGCGGCTCAGGTAAAAAATATAAAAACTGCCATATGCGAATGGGCGGATATGAGGGATAAGTTTTTACAAAAAAATCGATGGGGGGAATATTCATATGAAAAAGAAAAAAACTGTGGCTGATTCACCTAAAAAGGTAGGTTTTTTCTCGTCACTCGCGTTTAAGATCGTAGTGGTCATACTGATAGGAGGCGGCCTTGCTGTCGGGCTTATCGGTGCAATGTCGATCCTTGATTCAAAAAAGACCTTAGAGGAAGTATATAAGAATTATACCATGAATGTGGCAGACACAGCAGCTTCTGCCGTTGATGCCAGCATGCAGGCTACGGCTGATGCCATGATTTCTGCCGGCCAGCTGATGATCGGCGTCAATTCCGTTGACATGGAGCATTACATGATCAACAAGATTGTAGAAGATCCTGAAGGCAACAGACAGCTGCTTGCCGATACCTATGCGGATTCTCTCGGATATATCACGCTTGAGGGAGTGGAAGGCTCCTATGCTTATTTTGTAAGCTCTGATGGAATGATGCTCTGGCATCCAACCGTTGACAAGATTGGTGCGGAGGTTGAAAACGCAGCCGTTAAGGGTCTGGTAGGTCGCCTGCAGGGTGGTGAGACCCCGGAGGATATCGGAAAAGGCGCTGTATTATATGAATACAAGGGCTCTCAGAAATTTGCCGGGTATTCCTTTACAAAGGCTGGTAACATGGTCATAGTCACCGGTGATTATGACGAGATCATGAAGCCTGTGGCAAAGCTGACCAGGATGATCCTTATTACAATAATCGTTGTTATCGCCATCATAATAGTATTCTTCTATACCATGATAAAGATACTCTTAAAGCCTCTGTCTGATGTATGTGAGATCATTGATGATACTGCAGATCTGAACTTCAGACACACTGCAAAGGGCGCGGTTTTAAGAAAGCGCCATGATGAGATCGGTATGATGGCAAGGGCAGTAAGTCAGATGCGCTCTAACCTCCGTCATATAGTTCGTGAGATATCCGAAACCGGGGACAGGATCACCGACAATGTGGAGACCCTCCGTAACACCACGGATGATGTTAATTCCATGTGCTCGGACAACTCTGCCACCACACAGGAATTGGCAGCTTCCATGCAGGAGGCTTCGGCTGTTACTGATACCATCAATGGTAATATCAATGATGTAAAGGCGGAGGCAGGCAAGATCGATGATCTGGCTTCTGAGGGCGCAAAGCTGTCTGTGGAGATCCAGAACAAGGCTGCAGGGCTTAAAGCTGAGACAGAGGCGGCTGCTCAAAAGACCCGTGATATGTACGATCAGGTCAGGGTTGAGGCAGACGAAGCCATAGAGAGCTCAAAGGTGGTCAACAAGATCAATGACCTTACTGATACTATCATGGAGATCTCTTCACAGACCTCCCTTTTGGCACTTAATGCGTCCATCGAGGCAGCCCGTGCCGGGGAAGCAGGCAAGGGCTTTGCTGTGGTTGCAAGTGAGATCGGGAACTTGGCAAATGATACCTCAGAAGCTGTTGCGAATATCAATAACATAGTTGGTGAGGTAAACGGAGCTGTTGCTCAGATGGCAGCCTGCTTAGAGCAGACAACGGACTTTTTGGCAAAGAATGTTTTGTCGGATTATGAGAAGTTTGAGGATGTCAGCCTCCAGTACCAGCAGGATGCAGGCAGCTTTGGCGACAGCATGAACACTATCAAGGAGGGGTGTGACCATCTGGGTAATGCAGTTGGTTCCATCGCCAATTCCATTGGGGAGATCACGCATACCGTGGGCAATTCTGCAAACGGTGTTTCCAATATCGCTGAAAAGACCTCTGGCATCGTGACCGGAACTAATGATGTTACGGAGCGGGTTTCTGATACTAAGAATGCGGTTGATACCCTGGAGGAGATAGTAAAGAGGTTCTCTATGGAAGAAGCCTGAGCTGCGGAAAAATGAAAAATGTACTTGACAATTTATATTTGACGCAATATAATGTGACAAAAGATAAAAACAATATTTTCCAAAGGAGGTATGGAATATGGGATTTTATGATCAGAGCGTATTATCAGCGTCAGGTGAAGAGATATCCATGAAGGATTATGAAGGAAAGGTTGTTCTCGTGGTGAATACGGCTACAGGATGCGGCTTCACTCCTCATTACAAGGATCTCGAAGAGATGTATGAAAAGTATCATGACAGGGGATTTGAGATCGTGGACGTTCCCTGCAATCAGTTTGCGGGACAGGCTCCGGAGTCGGATGAAGAGATCCACGAGTTCTGCCAGCTCAAGTACAACACACAGTTCCCTCAGATGAAGAAATCAGATGTAAACGGCGAAACTGCGATCCCGCTGTTTAAGTATCTGAAGGAACAGAAGGGCTTCGAAGGATTTGGCAAAGGACCCAAGGCCATGGCCATGAGCGCCATGTTAAAAAAGATCGAGAAGGATGATAAGAACAATCCGGAGATCAAGTGGAACTTCACGAAGTTCATTGTGGACAGAAGCGGAAACGTGGTGGCCAGGTTTGAGCCCACCGAGAAGATGGAAAATGTGGATAAATTTGTTGAGGGATTGATGTGATCGATCCGGGCAGAGCATAAGCAGGGTGGCATATTCCCAAGTTAATTGAGGATATGCCACTTTTTTTTTGCCCATATATATGGTACACTTTTTACTCAGTTGAGTAATATCACAGTGAAAGTCGAGATAAAATTGAGGAAAGGATCCTGGAAAAATGGTAGACACAATAAAAAATGTTAATGATGCAATAAACGGATTTGTATGGGGACTGCCCATGCTTATCCTTCTGGTAGGCACGGGTATCCTGATGACCACCATAACAAAGTGCTTTCAGATAACCCATATCAGGCACTGGCTGAAAAATACCATCGGCGGGATATTCGGCGATAAAAAGGTTACGGAGCATACGGAAAAAGGTGACCAGCAGATATCACAGTTCCAGAGCCTGTGTACTGCGCTTGCGGCAACCATCGGTACCGGTAACATTGCCGGTGTGGCTGCGGCAATAGCTTCAGGCGGCCCCGGAGCCATATTCTGGATGTGGGTCGTTGCGTTTTTCGGGACCATGACCAACTTTTCGGAAAATGTGCTGGGTATATATTTCAGAAAAAGAAATGAAAAGGATGAGTGGTCCGGCGGAGCCATGTATTACCTGCATGACGGACTGGGTTCACTAAAGGGCTGCCACCGTATCGGACCTGTTTTGGCGGTATTGTTCAGTATCTTCTGTGTCATTGCTTCTTTTGGTATAGGAAACATGAGCCAGATCAACTCCATTGCAGTAAACATGGATTCTGCCTTACACGTTCCCAGGCTTGTCATGGGTATAATACTGATGTTTTTGGCAGCGCTGATCATTTTGGGTGGCATCAAGCGTATCGCAACCATCACTGAAAAACTGGTCCCGCTGATGGCTCTGTTTTACGTGATCGGCGCACTGATAGTCATAATCGCACACATCGGAAATCTCGGGGCAGTGGTTGTAGCTGTCATTAAGGGAGCTTTTGGCCTGAGAGCCGTTGGTGGCGGCATGGTGGGCGCCGGCATAATGATGGCTGTACAATGGGGAATGAAAAGAGGAGTATTCTCCAATGAAGCCGGTTTGGGATCCTCCGTTATGGTGCATTCCAGTTCAAACGTCCGGGAGCCTGTGGTACAGGGAATGTGGGGCATATTTGAAGTGTTTGCCGATACAATGGTAGTATGTACCATTACCGCATTTGCAGTTTTAAGTTCAGGGCTTGTGGATCTGGAAACCGGTGCCGTCATCTCAGATAAAGAGACAACAGCGCTTGTGGCCGAGGCATTTTCCACCGTGTTCGGCAGTGCCGGAAATGTGTTCATTGCCCTGGCGATACTGCTGTTTGCATTCTCCACGGTTTTAGGCTGGAGCCACTATGGTTCCAAGGGCTTCGAGTACCTTTTCGGTACCAAGGCCACAAGCGTATACAAGGTTGCTTTTGTGGTGTTCATCGTATTTGGAGCCACTATGGATCTTTCTCTTGCATGGGACCTGTCAGATACATTCAACGGACTCATGGCTATCCCCAACCTTATTGGAGTGCTTTCCCTTTCACCTCTTGTGGTCAAGATCACAGACAATTATGTAAAAAGGAAGATAAAAGGACAGGATATAAAACCCATGTTATCATGGCATGATGAAATTCAAAAAGTCCATGAAAATGAGATCTGATCCAGTGACGACATAATGTCGTTCTATCCCTTTTTGTAGGGCTTTGGAGGTGGCTAAAATGCAAAGTGAACAGAATAATGAAAAAGGATATTCGCAATCCGCTTCGCTACTTGCTCATAAAGCTATGTCCGAAGACGGACACAGCTTTATACTACATTCCCCCTACGAACCTACAGGTGATCAGCCGCAGGCTATTGAGGAACTGGTTAATGGTTTTAAAGCGGGCAACCAGTTTGAGACCCTGCTTGGGGTGACGGGATCGGGCAAGACGTTTACCATGGCTAATGTCATAGCGGCTCTGAACAAACCTACGCTCATCATATCCCATAACAAGACCCTGGCGGGACAGCTGTATTCCGAGATGAAGGAGTTCTTCCCGGAGAATGCAGTTGAGTTTTTTGTTAGTTATTATGACTACTATCAGCCGGAGGCTTATGTACCCCAGACCGATACCTATATCGCAAAGGACTCATCCATAAATGATGAGATCGATAAGCTGCGGCTTTCCGCCACCGCATCCATGTCTGAAAGGCGGGATGTTATCATTGTATCTTCGGTGTCGTGCATCTACGGCATCGGTTCTCCCGATGATTATGAAAATATGATGATCTCCCTGCGGCCGGGGATGGAGATGGACAGGGACGATGTCATCCATGCCCTTATTGACATGCAGTATACGAGAAATGACATGGACTTTACCCGAGGCACCTTCAGGGTGAGGGGGGACGTCATCGATATCATCCCAGCCAACGTTTCCGACTATGCATACCGGGTGGAGTTTTTTGGTGACGAGATAGACCGGATAGTGGAGATGGATATCGTAAGCGGCAAGGCACGCCGGGAGATGAACCACGCTGCCATCTTTCCTGCGTCACATTATGTGGTCCCCCAGGATCGGATCAAAGCTGCCTGCGAGACCATTGAGGCGGAGCTGGTGGAAAGGGTTAAGTATTTCAAGTCAGAGGACAAGCTCATCGAGGCTCAGCGCATATCCGAGCGCACAAACTTTGATGTGGAGATGCTCAGGGAGACCGGGTTTTGCAGCGGCATAGAAAACTACACCAGACATCTGAATCCAAAGCAGAAGCCCGGAGAGCCTCCGGCCACGCTGATGGATTATTTCGGGGATGATTATCTTCTTATAATAGATGAGTCACATATGACGGTGCCCCAGGTAAGAGGGATGTACCATGGCGACCGGTCCCGCAAGACCACCCTGGTGGACTACGGTTTCAGACTGCCGTCTGCTCTCGACAACAGACCGCTGAATTTTGATGAGTGGGAGATGAAGCTGGACCAGGTGCTTTTTGTCTCCGCAACTCCCGCCGAGTACGAGGAGGAGCACGAGCTGCTGCGGGCAGAGCAGGTTATCCGCCCCACCGGCCTTTTGGATCCGGATGTGGACGTGAGGCCCGTGGAGGGACAGATAGACGATCTGGTGGGGGAGATAAAAAAGGAGACCGCCGATCATAACAAGGTGATGATCACCACTCTGACGAAACGGATGGCGGAGGATCTGACCACCTACATGCAGGAGCTGGGTATCAGGGTCAAGTACCTCCACAGCGATATCGATACATTGGAGAGGGCTGAGATCATCCGGGATCTGAGACTGGATGTGTTTGATGTTTTAGTGGGCATCAATCTGTTGCGAGAGGGGCTGGATATCCCGGAAATCACACTGGTGGCCATACTGGATGCAGACAAGGAAGGCTTTTTGCGCTCCGAGCGTTCACTGATCCAGACCATAGGACGAGCTGCGCGAAATTCAAAGGGCCGGGTGATCATGTATGCCGACACCATGACTGAGTCCATGGAGCGGGCCATATCCGAGACCAGGCGCCGTCGTGCCATCCAGGAAAAATATAATGAAGAAAACGGCATCACGCCTACCACCATCGAAAAGAAGGTGCGGGAGGTCATCGCCATTTCAAAGGCAGTGGCTAAGGATGAGATGGCACAGGGCAAGGCTCCCGAAGAGATGAATGAGAAGGAGTTGAAGGAGCTGATCGCGAAGATACGCACCAGGATGGAAAAGGCCGCCACGGATCTGAACTTCGAGCTTGCCGCCGAATACCGCGACAGGATGGTGGATCTCAAAAACCAGCTCCGCGAGATGCAGCTTGGCTGACGCTGGTAGGGATGCCCCCGGCCCCTGCGGCATCCCGTGGTGTGTAGGCCGGCGGCAGGCCCGCGCAAGCGCGGCAGCCTTGGCCTACACACCACGGCTCCTTCGGAGCCGCCCTAAGCCCGTCTTCGTATGCAAGTGGGTTGGAAGTTTCCATTTTGTAACAAAGATAAACAAATTATTAAGAAATTGTAATAATTATTAACAAATATTAACAATCATCAAAATCCATTGAATTATTATTGCTGTCTGGTATAATCCGTCTATCAAATCGAACCGGTTCAGTTGAGACTTAAGTATAATCCAGTATGATTGATAGGAGGGTTTTTATGAATAATGAG
>JAILEN010000140.1 GCA_024687655.1 Lachnospiraceae bacterium
TATTGACGGCATTCTGATATATCCTGTGCAGTCGGGCTATGACGTCATGGTCATGAGTCTCATAAACAGAGTAGCGAGTACGCTCCGAAGAATTGATATCCTCGCATACCATCACACGACCGGTATCATTTTCCGAAATGAGCTGCACTTCATTCAGGCGCATGTTTTGTGTCTTATACACCAATTTACGATCCCCCTGAGATTACTTCATAAGACTGGTAAGCATATTGGCCTGTCCGCCTCCAAGTGCGGGAGCAGCATTTTCACTCTCCTCGCTGTGCTCCTCGAGGCCCTTCTTCTCAACAACTGCATAAGCGTATGTGCAGATCTTGGGCATGTCTGTGCAGAAGATCCTGATCTCATATACGCCTGCCTTGGCAGGAGCTGTGTATACGCCGTCTGCAGTGATGTCGCCGCTGCTCTCATCCGTAAGCTCGTAGGTGAGTGAGCAGGGCTCAAGTCCGTCAAATCTGACGCCGAAGTAATGGCTCTCCTTGGTGAGCATCCTGACTGTAGGCATCTCAGGTGAAATGCTGGCGCCAACGATCTCCTGCTCCTCAGTGATCTGATCGCCTGACGGGAATCTGATGGCTATCCAGCGATAGGTGAGCATCAGATAATCAACTGTATCCAAAAGCCGGGCACCTACTACAAAGCTGCCCTTGTCATTAAGCACACGAACTGCGGTCTCCGCATTGACCACGCTCTTCTGCTCGCTGCCGAAGATGTCGGGTGAGCCGTAGATGGTGCTTTTTAAGCTGCTGGCATTTTCGTCATCGGAGATAAGCTCATAACCTACTTCAACGTAAACATTGCCCTTGCCCAGACCGTGCATGATCTCTCCTGAATAGAAGATATCTCCACGTCTCGCATCCTCTCCCAGAGGGATCTCCACTATACCGGTGGCAATCTCGGGTATGCCTGTGCGCCTGGAGCCTGCCAGCTCCCTGTTGGCCTCCAGTGCGGCAGCAACAGCCTTGGGAGGATGGATGTCAGCCTCCTTGATAAAGTACTCCAGATAATCCGCGCGCTTCAGATCCTGGGCGGGAACGGATACATACTGCTTGACCGTAGCCTCCACGACCTCCTCGATGATATATGCACTCTCTGTACGTACCAGAGTAAAGTCTGCCAGTCTGATATAGTCGCCCTGACCGCCGATGTTTTTCATCTCAAGGTTCATACGACCGATCTCACGATTGACCAGCTGTCTGGGCTTTAAGGAAGTAAGGGTCAGATCCATCATGAAATTGGCGGGAACCTCGGTAGCCACATCATTTTCAAATGCGGAAGCCGATCCGCTCTCAAGGATGATATTGGTGGTGGTCACCGGTGTATCCAGTGTCTCCATCCAATAATAATTAACAACAGTGTCGCCTGCGGAAAGTGAAATGTTGGATAATACAACATTGATGAGATTGGTACCGTCAGGAGAAATAAATGTAGGTGTCTGAAGTCTCGCGGAATATGAAAGGGAAACATCCTCATCGGATATCTTTTCAACCACAACCTCTGCGCGGATGACATGACCGCGGCATGCGGATGCCGGCATCCTGAAGGTCACCATGTAGTTGGGGCTGGAATACAGCATGGAACTCAAAAGGAACTCTCCCTCCATCTCGAAGGTCTCGGGGATATCCTCCTGATCCATCAAAAACAGCGTATAGCCCTCACGCACACGGTTGTACTGAAACTCGGCACCGGGATCGTCCTGGTCAATGGAATAAACCTTGTGGACATCCTCCTCCTTGTACTTCAGGCAAAGAGAAGCCTTGTTGGTACGAAGGGAATCAAACCCCTCAATAGCGGAAAGCTTTTTGACATCGGAGGTCTCAACAACTATCTCCCTGCCCATGCCATCGATTGCAACTCCGCTTTCTACCAGAAACGAAAGATCATCCAGTGAGAAAACTCCCAGTCCGCAGACCACGCCTGAGCCGTACATCAGCCCATTCAAAAATCTGCGCTTGTTGTTCATGTATGTCTGCTCTGCGGTGAAATCGCCGCTGGACATACGCTTCCTCGGATAGTAACGGTTCCGCTCAAACGGATAGAGTTGTGTGTTGTTCATAATACGCTTCTCCTTTATGAAAACTTAGTACTCACCTACATATACAAAGGTGATCTTGTCACCCATTTTCTCTTTACTGTCCTCCCACCGGATGCCGTCATCGCCGGACAGCACGATAGCCCCGGATCCGTCCTCGTACAAAATCTCCTCATGGGGATTGCCGTCGGAGTCGTAGGTCACAAAGGACTTTTTACAGCCGCCGTATACAAAGCCGTCCTCGTTGTCCTGCCAGGAGCCGTCCATCTCCCAGAAATAGACCTCGCCCTCCTGCTCGGAGTAGTTGACCATGGCGTGGAAACCGCCGTCACCGTCCCGCCAAACATCTATCACGAAGCGGTCATTATCGGGATCCTGCCATTCGCCCAGAAGCTTTTTCTGAAGCTCCGATCTCGCCTCCTTGCGCTCGTCGTAGTTCTGATCCAGATTGACACTGGGCACCCTGGGGACGCCTAAAACCGATACAATGACCACGGCAGCTATACCCAGCATGACCAAAACCGCTATGATCACAGGTAAGTTTTTGTTTTTCTTGTCATTCATATCAGATGCGGGAAAGCTCATATTCGGCCCATGGATACTGATTCATGAACTGACCGTCATACTGCTCCACTGCTTCCCATTTTCCCTCCAAAAAATCATAATAATCACAGTCAATACGATCTGTGACGATACCTATGCTGTTGTACTTTTTGATCACGATATCCTCCGCCCCCACTGAGGAAAGCGTCTTTTTTAAGTCACTGATCATATTCCTCAGATAACTGCGATCGGAATCCGTATCCTCCCCATCCTCCCAGAGGATGGACATGAGCGTACCCATGGAAAGCATGCTGCCTCTGTGACACACAAGTATGGCAAAAAGCTCCTTGGTACGCGCTCTTTTAAAATCAAGGGGACCATCAGATGAAAATACTTCGAATTCACCAAAACACTGTACTCTGATATTGTTCTTACGTGTCCCGGCTCCTTGAAACTCGCAGGGATCATTGACTATCTCGCAACGGACATCAGGTCTGATATTCTGAATGGAAAGCCGAAGCTCCTCCGCAGCCCCATTATCTGCCGCCGGATCATTGTGATCATTGACAATCAAAACATACATGCGGTGAAACACTCCCCCTGTGCAAACTGTACACAGGGATAATTTTATCACAACATACGTACAATAACAAACAAAAATGTTAAATTGCTATTCTATGGAGAAATCAGAACCTGAATCCGACTCGGTAACGGACAAAAGAGCATCGGGATATTCATCCGCATCGATCTCGGTCACCTCGGTATAGTTCTTGGAAAGATAGCAGATCTTGCCGTCGATATAGCAAAGCCTGCGGGTACCGGCGGAATGATTTCCTATCATATAGCCGGTGACGCCCTTGTTGACGGTACCCAGGGAATCTCCCTGGCCGTTGGCGTTTTTATGCATGGTAAGTCCGCCTCCGTTGATACCAAGGACGGTAACGGAATAAAAAGGACCCTTTTCTTCCTTCTCTGCCTTTGCGGCTGCTGCAGCCTCGGAATCCTCCCCGGTCTCCTCCTCAGCCGTCTCGGTGGCAGCGGGCTCCTCTGTGGCAGCCTCCTCGGTGGCCTCTGGTTCCTCCGCAACTTCCTCCTCGGCAACCTCAGACTCGACAACATCGGCATCAGCAGTATCCACATCCTCCTCCGTGGCGGTGGACTCAGATATGCTGGAATCGCCTATATTGGCATAGGGATCGTCGGTATTGGAGTCATAGGATGCAGCAATATCGGCTGATTCCGCCTGGGCTGCGGCGATATCCTCCTCGGTGGCCAAAACTGTCTCCTTATCAGACTTTTTAACTCCGCCAAAGCCCTCCTGATAGAGGATACCAACGGTACCTCCGGAGATGATAAATGCAAATATTAAAACGATAACTAATCTCTTCATTTTCAGATACTCCTTATATAAAGATCCTTCGCTGCGCTCAGGATGACACTTGGATCCCGCTGCGCTCAGGATGACAAAAACAACGACTTACACCGCAGAGGGAAGATGGATGTATATTCCCATGCCGCTTCCAACACTGCTCCTGGCATAGATCATGCCGCCGTAATACTCAACAATGGCCCTGGCCTGTGCCAGTCCCAGTCCGTTACCGCTGATGCGGTTGGTACCCTGGAAGTTGAGCTCAAAGATATGCTCGGTCTCATCGGGAGCCAGGCCCTCGCCGTTATCCTTCATGACAATAAAAAGCTCCTGCTCGATCCGTGAAATGGTGATCTGCAGTGTCCCCTCCCTGCTCATATACTTGATGGCATTGTCTATGATATTTTTAAACAGAACATCTATCATGGTAGGTGATGCCTTGACCATAAGGGTGGCATCAGTGGAAATGGTACGAATGGAAATACCCGCCTTGCCTGCAGCCTCCTGAAGGTCAGCCGCAGCCCTTTGGGCAGCCTCTCCGATATTGATAACCTTGGGAGGATCATTTTTCGCATCGGGAAGGATGGTCTCGTAATTGCTCTCTCCCTCGGCTGCATAGAGCTTGTTGGTAGCAGCCTTAAGAGACGCCTCAAGAGACGCCACCTTTTCAGACAGATAGGAGTTCCTCTCATTGATCTCCTGCATCTGCTTATCTTTTTTCTCAGACTCCTGATGAAGCTTTTCTATCTCCTCCTCACGGGACTTGATGTCCGAATGGGCATTCTCAAGATCCTCACGTCTGGAAGCCAGCTGATCTATAAGTGAATTGACATGGACACGCTCACCCTCAGGCTCGCCCTCGGGCGTGTCGGAAAACAGATCATCATCCTCGTCAACGCTGTCTGATGGAAGGCCTACAGCAATGACCGCCAAAAACATAACCCCCATACCTATGGAGCAGCCTAAAACACCGAATGAGTTCCCCAAAACAAACATAAATAAAAATCCTGCATAAAACAGACATGCTGCCAATAACAGGATCTTCTGACTGCCTCTCAGTTTCATACTACCTCCTAAAACAATTCGGACGTCCCTTCCACAGCGGAAAAGAGCTCCTCCTCCCTGATGGGCATAGTGATATAACCATCTGCTCCGGCAGAATATGCCTCGTCCCTGTGACCGGCATTCTCAGCAAGGATGATGATACGAACATGCTCATCGTGATTTTTAAGCATGGGTATAAGCTTGATACCCGAAAGCCCGAAGATCACGACATCCCCCGATCCCATAAATGCAGACTTGGCAGCCATAAGGGGATCCTCATAGCTTGTCGCATCAGAATTGGGATACCTGTCCGAACACATCCGGATGAGTTCTTTTCGTATGTACTTGTCTCTGTGATTTATTACTATCTTCATATTTTATACTATTTGGTTATATTTAACAACCACTAAACCCGCCTGACGAAGGAATGTACACATCACTATATTGGGCTTTTTATCATTCGTCAGTTCACATTATACCCGACGTATTGCAACAACATTGCAACAAATTCCAATTTTATTAAAGATTCTTCGCTTCGCTCAGAATGACAAGCCTTAATGTCATCCTGAGGAGCCTATGAAGTTGACATGCTTCGCAGGTCAACAACCAGACGAAGGATCTTATAGTTTATTATTTTTCAGCCTCGTTATGGATACCTTCGTGTCATACATGTAGTCGTTTATGATGTCATTGTCCGAATGCTCCCTCATGAGGTCATCCAGATGCTTCTGGTCCTTACTGTCGGGCCTGTACCATTTGTCCCGGGTATTGACGATATTGACATTCCTGACAAAGTCTCCCGGAGTAAAACTGGTAGCCATCTTGTCTATGATATCAAGCTTCTTTTGCTCCTTCTCCGCATATCTGTGGAAGTAGGGAGCGTTGATGGGATCATTTCTCACATCTTCAAAATATGAAAGCTGGGTGAGGAAGTATTCCATCTTTGGCATATTTGCTGCCATATATTCGGGAGAAAGCATCTCCACACTTATGGCTATGTCAAACATTTTTTTGGTAAGGATGTCCAGGTAAGGTCTCCTCTTTTCCTCGGACTTGGTGGAGTAATCCTTCATAAAGCTTTCTGCGTAGCTTTTCTCCTGATTGGTCCACTTGTCCCCGGAGCCCGACGGCATGAACAGCGCCACCAGCCCGTTCATCTTTTTCTCTCCGCGGATCTCATCCTCATAGGTATTGAGTCTTTCAAACACTCTCTTGTTCTCCTGACGGAGAGGTTTTTTTGCCTTAAACCCGGTGGGATCTATGGCTATTTCCGACAGATCCCGGTAGGAGGTGGCCTCATCTATATCCGCATAGCACTCGGCGGCGGCCTTCATCATGGTCTCGTTCAGCCGGGTGGCAACGCTTTTGAGCTTGCCCAGGGAGGCGGTCACCGCCTTGCCGGCTGCACTCCAGCCGCTGGCGTGGGCCTCGTACTCGTCTATCCTGCGGATCATGTCTCCAAAGGCCGTGGCGGTAGGAACATCCTGGCTCTTGGCCATCACATCATCCAAAACGTAGTTATTGGAAAGTGCCATCCTCCAGGTGGAAAGCGCCTGGACGATATCACCCAGCTTATCATCCACCTCACCACCGTTCCTCTCGAAATCGGCCATCTCCGCATCGAAGCCGTCGTCGATGTATTTCCAGTCATCATCGGCGCTCTCGCTCTCCTTTTTGGGGGTGGCATGGAACTTCTCGTCCACTTCCAGCCCATCGGACTTTTCCTCCTCGAGAGCCTTGACTTCGTCAGAAGACAGGTCTTCCTTCCATTTTTCTTTCTCTTCTGCTTTTTCTTTCATACATCTACCTTCAAGTAAGAAAAGATTCTTCGCTTCGCTCAGAATGACACCCTGTCATCCTGAGGAGCGTATGAAGTTGACATGCTTCGCAGGTCAACAACCAGACGAAGGATCTTATAAATAAACTCCGTAGTTACCGAAATCGGTAGAGTCTATTATCCGTCCCAGCTTCTCCAGCTCGTACCGAAGCGCCATGATCACGTCCGCCATGGTGATGGCCCGGTCAAAGCCTCCGGCATAATAAGCCGCAGTCTGTAATATCGCCTTTATATTGCTGCCCGACAGTTCAAAGTGCTCCGCCAGATACTCAAAGTCAACATCGCTTGAAAACCTGCAGGTCTCAGGAAGAGTATGCTTCCAGAGCCTGAGCCTGGTGGCCTCATCGGGGCTGTCGATATGTACCACATAGGTGATACGCCTCACAAAGGCGGAGTCAAAATTGTGGTACAGGTTGGTAGCCAAAATGGTCATACCATTATGTTCTTCTATCTTTTGGAGCAGGTAGGCTGTCTCCGCATTGGCGTATCTGTCATTGGAGTCACCCACCTCGGTACGCTTGGCAAAAAGCGCATCCGCCTCATCAAAAAACAGGATCACATTTACCTTTTTGGCCTCTTCAAAGATCACACCCAGGTTCTTTTCCGTCTCACCTATGTACTTTGAAAAGATCTGCGATACATCCACCCGGTAAAGGGGGAGCCCCAGCTCGTTGGCAACAACCTGGGCGGCCATGGTCTTGCCGGTACCCGGTGCGCCGTACATCAGCACCGACACTCCGTTGCCGTAGGCATTTTTCTTGCCCACTCCGTACTTTTCGTCTATCCTGTCCCTCAGCCTGTAGCGATCGCAGGCTACCAAAAGCCTCTTCTTCTGAAGCTCGGCGATCTCCATATCCTCCCACACATAGGCGGTGTGCACCCTGGTGGCAAGTCCCGCAAAGTTGGCCGAATTATATCTGAATATAACGGACAAAAGCCCTGACCTGTCGATAGCCCTGCCATCCTCTGCCTCACTCATAAGGTGGGACATCCTCACCACCTCGCAGATCCTGGAATAGGAAAAGCCGTAGGTGTCGGAAATGGTCTCAATGGACACATCCTCTGACAGTTCCAGTTTCCAGCGGGCTATAAGCTCCTTCCATACCGTAAGCCTCTCATCCGCATCCGGAAGCTCCAGGGTCACGGGCGTGGTCATATACTCATCGTGCAAAAGCTCGTCAGGCATATGATCGGCTCCGTAGATGAAAAGCGCCTTAAAATGCTTAAGCTCATCCCAGGAAGCTATGAGCTTTTTCACATCCGAGGTACGCACCACCGTCCTGCCTGGACAAAGGGCTGCCCGGATGATCATATCCTGTAGCCGCTTGTCATCTGCTCCGTCCAGTTCAATGACCGTATGCTCAGACTGATCCAGTATCGCCTCGATATCCTCCAGGTCCTGACACTCCAGATAGTATCTGCCGTCATGCTCTTCAAGGTCACAAAGCCTCCTGGCAAAATCCTGATAGGATGCCGGAAGTCCCGGATGATCCGGTCTGTCCTTCTTTTTTAATGTACCGAAAACATAATTCAAAAGCGCCGGATGTATCACCAGGGGCATATGCAAAAAAGGTCTCACATTCTCGTCGGTCTGGCTGTGGTCGAGACAGAACTTGAAAAATGCTCCGTCCCTGTCGCCCACTACTGCCGCGTTCTTGCTGCCCTCATTATCAAAGGTCTCTATCAATGCCTGAAACACTCCCAGGGTGGGATACTGCAACGAGGACTCGTTGGCTATGTATCCGTAGAGCCTGGTATACTTCATATCACACTGCACCGACAGTGCCAGTATCAGCGCCAGTACATCCGCATCCGTAAGTGAAAATGCCTCCCTGCAGCCTGATATGGGAAGCCACCCCTCTGTGGCCGCCGTCCTGGATGCTATATGCTCCATGGCATTTTTAACATCCCCGGCAAAGGCCTCATCATAGCCTATGCTCACCCGATCCTCAGGCCTGGTGAAATAGTAGGATTCGATCTCCGCCTCGGTCATCTTCATACCCCGGGAAAAGATCATGCCCTCGGAGCTTTTTGTCTTGGCATCCAGAAAATGCTCCAGGATCATATCCAAAAGGTATAGGTAGGATGTAAGCTCCTCCGTCCCGTCAGCATATGGGGTATTTATTTTTTTCTTATCAAAGTAGTCGTTGTAACCGAACACTGAAAATCTCCTGTTTTGTTGTCATTCAAAGGAGCAGGGCAACGAAGAATCTTAAAGATCCTTCGCTTCGCTCAGAATGACATCCGGCATCATTCCCGAAAGCGGCGTGTGCAAAAGTATCTTCTTTTTAAGGTACGAGGGATGATAGGAAAACCTGAGATCCCAGCTGTGAGAGCTTTTCGCTCCCTCTTCCATCCGCGAAAGATACTCGGCATACATCTCATCCGATGAGATAAACCGTGAGAAAAACTCCTCACCCCGGCTTTTCATCTCATCCTCCCGCTGCCTCTCATTATCAAGCACCCTTTTCAGTCCATGTATCCTGTCAAAGAAGGCCAAAAGCTCCTCTTCGCTCAAATACTCCGACAGCGCATCCCGATACTCGGTCTCGGTGGTATCAAACATCCTCTTGCACATGGCCTCATCCACCGCAGTGTACTGAAGCTGTCCGAGAAGTTCGGGGCAGATGCACAGTCCCTTGGATACCCTCTTTTGGATATCCTCGTAATAAACCTCTCCAAAGGACATATCGTGGTCTATGGCGCAGATTCCCAGCACCAAAAAATACTGTCTGCCCTCTGCCGGAGGCACTATACTATCATAATCAATGTCCGTTTTAAGCCTGATATTTCTGGAATGTCTGTCCAGCTGGGCGCATATAAAGTCAAATACTACCAGCTGTGTAAGCTGCCTGACTGCATCCACAGTGTATCCGAGACTATAGCCCTTGAGGTCCGGTATTGCATCCAGCTCCTTGGTGTTGGCTCCGCTGATGGGTGGTATCTTTACTCCGAAAAGCCTCTCACCCTCAAACTCTATCTCAGAGATCTCAGCTGGTGCCACTATGTCCTCTATACCCAGCATCTGTGACAGCCTCACCGTGGCAAGGACCCGGTCCGATATCCTCCTGCCGGCTGCTATATTGCAGGATCCCCTGACACAGTTGATGAAAAGATCCCTGTGATCCTGTCGGGACATGCCTATTTCCTGCACGGGCTTTGGAGGAATGGCCTCGGGAAGGATCACATCCTCCTTGAAATAAAAGGCCTCACCCTCATCACAGAAAAACAGTCTGGGAAATCTGTCGCCGATCTCTGCGATCATTCTGCAGCTTCTCCGGTGCCGGCAGCCTCTTCTGCTGCAGCCTCACCGCTTTCCTCAGCAGCTGACTCGCCACCTTCCTCTGTTGTAGTTCCCTCTGCAGCACCTTCCTCTGTGGCAGCCTCACCACTTTCTTCTGTGGCCGCCTCGGATCCCTCTTCATCCACGAAGTCCTCTTCACCCACCTTTTTAAAGAGCAGGCCTGCACCCATGTCCTCCTTGTCATCCACCCAGTAAAACTTTTTGGACGCCATGTAGATAAAACCGGAGCCGTCTGAGTATACCACCTTAGGCTCGGAATCCTCATCGGAAGCCATGATATAATCGGAACGTGTGCAGTCACGATATACCAAAGCCTTGCGATAAGGATCGTATGAAGCGGTCATCTTCCAGATGGTCATGGCATCATCACTCTCTGGATAGGTGATATTGACGGAATATCCATTGTCTGCCTTGGCTATGGTAATGGTGCCCTTAAGTGTGGAGGTGTCGAAATAATCACCGGTAAAATCATAGCTGTCGGATTCGTCATCACCATAAGCTATGACATCCTTCTCATAGTCTATCTGTTCATGCTGCTTATCCAGCTGGGACTTGATATCCCCACCGGTCTTGCCTTTTTTAAAGTTGATGATGAGAATGGCTGCCACCACGCCCACTGCAATGATCCCGACAATAATCAGGATAAGCCCTGTCCTACTGTTACTTTTCTTTCTGTTCATGACATCTCCTTAGTTTTATACGGCATTTTGCCCAGAAAGGAATTTGGCAAATACTTCTTTTTGCCTGGAGTCTCCGTAGAGTTCCATCAGATAGATCAAAACCTCTTTAAGACCAAGATGCATATTGTCCTTAATTATATCTATCCTTATCTTTTCCTTTTCAATCCTGTCTTTGCCATCACCACCGTTGACAAACACAGCAAGTGATTCCTTGTCCAAAAGCTTATCAAGATGCCTGCCTCTGAACACGGGATCCATAGCAACATCATAGATCTTTGCAGCCATAATATCGGGATCCTCATCGTCAATACGCCCAAATGCATCCAGCATGTGCTTGATATCGTCACGCTGTTTTCGCCTCTGCTTTCCGACACCGGCAATGGAATAATTGGTATACCTGCTGAGGCTGTCCTTGAGATCCCTTATGGTCCTGCACAAAAACTCCACAGAACAGTCATTATAATCCAGGATGCTGCCCAGCGAAGCAAGACCTAAATTGATCTTCATCATCTCATCACTGTCTGCATCGTTTTTCTGGGCAAAGAACTTTTTACCCACATTCTGCGTCAGGTAATCTCGCAGTTCCTCCTTCTCAGCCGTAAAGGATAAAAGAAGCAATGACTGGTTGGTCTGATTTTTTATGTACTGCTTTAATCTGCCTGCCAAAGAAGGATCCTCCTGTTCGATCCCATCTTCAAGTTCCGAAAGCACTTCATCCTGCTCCTCCTTCGACATCATGGCGAATTCCTTTTTTTCGTCCTCAGTCATGTCCTCAAAAGCAACCTCTTCATCATCCTCTTTTTGGGCATCATCCTCGATCTGCTGTACTATCTCTTCGTTTTTCTTTTTCAGAGCATTCTGGAGCTTCACCTGATCTTCATCATCCTGTAAAATGGGAACAT
Organism: Lachnospiraceae bacterium; assembly: GCA_024687655.1. Lineage (GTDB taxonomy): Bacteria > Bacillota > Clostridia > Lachnospirales > Lachnospiraceae > JAILEN01. Next base: position 11,727 of record JAILEN010000140.1, read on the forward strand.
TACCGCCGGGCTGCTGTCCGGGTGGATTATCAAGCTGCTGCTTCTCGGGTGGATTCTTCGGCTGCTGCTCAGGTGGTTTCTCGGGCTGTTTCTCAGGCTGCTTCTCGGGCTGCTTCTGAGGTCCCTTATCTCCATTGACCTGGGGCGGCTCTTCATCCCTCTCATTAGGCGGAAGCAATGCATCCTTTTCTAAATCTTCCTTCTTTTCTACCTTCTTTCCAACCTTCTTCTTTGGAAGATCCTTTTTCTTACCATAGGCATCCGCAGCTGCATTATACTTACGGAGCAGCAGATAGGTACGCGCCAGAGACTTGGTCTTTTCATCCATATTGGCAAACTTGATGCCGCCCTGGTTAACCCTCATGTCTTCCAATATCGCATGGGTCGTTTCCATGGTATTGATGAACTGCTGTCCGGTAAGCTTGACATAATTATCGTTCATAAGCAGAGCTGCTCTGGCATCGATATAATCCTTGACACCAAAGTACAAATGCCGTGCCTCCTGACGGAGAACCTTTTCACTATAACCGTCTATTGCCTTAAATTCGTTCAATGTGCCCAATCCTGCTTCACAAAATCCTCTGACGGCTCTGGCTATAAGAACAACCTTGAACATATCATTCTGATATTCTCTGTAATTTAAAGCAAACTCCCTGTCAGTATTGTTGTAAAGCTCCTGCTTGGGAGTATGGATATTGACTCCCTCCATGGCCTTTTTGACAAGTTTGATAAAGTCCTTCTTCTTGAATTTTGTAACATCCGCGTTCTTGATCTTTTTAATGGGATCGTCCAATCTCGCAAGAATCTTGGATGGCGTACCGGCGATGATCCACTTGTTGGAAAATCTTTCCTGCTTTTCCCGGTTCATATCTCTGATAGTTATGCTCTTAGTCGGTATAAGATGCATAAAGTTTTTATCAACCCCGGGGTTGGGCTGGAGCGGATCAGGTTCGTTGACAGGAGGCTGATTCCCTGTGGGCGGTTCCTCCTCCTTGTGTCCGGTATCCTGCTGTCCCTGTATCTCGCTGCCGTCTACGGCACTCTTGCCGGGAACGTATTTCTTTAACAGAGCTTCCAGGTTCTCATCGGAAATCTCCTTGTGATCCTTGATGAGACCCCGGTTTTGCAGATCGTATCCGAGGGCTATTTTGACACAATCCTTCAAAACGGATAATGTTCCAAGCATCTCTTCATCTTTGGTCTCATCGGCACGTTTTATGAATGCATTTGCCCTGTCAACCATAAGCTTGAGCGCAGGATGCAGCTTTTCCCAATCGAGCTCCGCCAGATTTTCAGAGGCCTCCTTGAGAGTGGTGATCTCATCCAGTGACGACATAAACTCATCAAATACCCTCTTGTTTTCAGGATTCTGCAGACCCTTCTTAACTTCACCTTTATCTTCGATCTTGGGGATCTCTTCATCTTCCTTTTTCCCGGGTCCTTCTTCCTGCTTGACAGGTGGCTTATCCTCCTTGACACTTCCGTCCAGCAGATTTTTACCCGGCACATAGTTGGGTATTATATTTTTGATAATGTTGTCTGTAAGTTCGTCCTCCTTGGTTATAAGCTTACGCTTGATGAAATCGTAGCTGAGTGCCGTACGGATCTGCTCCATAAGTCCGGGGATCGCCGCAGTCAATTTGCTGTCATGGGTCTCTTCTTCCTTAGCAAGGAAAACATTTGAGGCGTCAATGAATTTCTTGATGGCAGGATAAACCTTGCCATAATCCCAATCCGCCGGTTCACCTTCACCGGTGAGCATCATGAGGGCAGAAAGTGTTTCTGCAACATCATCATAGACCTTCGTTATCCCGGCATCATGCTCCTCTTTGGCACTTTTTTCCTTGAACTGGGAGACCACGTCATCCATACCGGAGACTTCGTTGGTAAATGCCTCTACAAAACAGGTGGCAAACTCTTCGTATTTGACATCCATTTCCTTGGCATCGTAGGGATCCCTGACACGAACAGTAGGCTCACCTTCAACCTGCTCACCTGATCCCAAAACAAGATATACATGGCTGTGTAAAAGTGTGATCCTGGTGGGGAACTGGACTCCGTTCGGATTCTCATCCGTCTTGGCGGCTGCGGTGCCGCAGGTGGATGCCGTAACTATCTTGCCGGAATTGGCATCGTGTAAAACCTCATTGACCAAAGGATAATACTTGTCCTCCTTGGCCTTTTTCACATCCTCATTCCTGACGACGATAGTCTTGCCTATCCTGCCGAAGAACAGTCTGTTGGCGACCTCCTCATATCCCATGTTCAAAACTCCCACATCAACGGAGTCGTCCAAAATTGCCTTCTTCCAGTCCACATTGGTCTTGGTCCTGGCAGATGCCTGTCCCTCGTATTCAAATCTCTCCAAAAGCACCGAGGCAGCCTTTTCAACAACCTGCACCCAGCAGGCACGATCCTTATCCGTATATGGTGTAATATCAACACGGATCTCCTGCAGGCTGCCGTCTCCGTCAAAAAGATGCACCAACGCATGTGTGCCTGTCTCATCACCGGGTTCGGGCACCACAAGGAAATCCTCCACATACTGAGGATTGGTCTTCATGATACCTGCCAGTGTGGAGATCAGATAACAGTCATTAAGTGAATGAGACTGGAGGATATCCTCCATCCTGGGCTTGCCCTTGCCATCGGGATCATTGGCATCCGGGACGAAAAGCCGGGGCTTCCTGTCGTCGGGCAGCTTCTTTGCCTCACCCTTGAACTTGGAATCGGTGGCGTCTATCCTGCTCTCCGGAAGCTTAACCTCCTTTGCCTTGGTTGAAAAGGCAGGACTGGAGACTCCGGCAGTATAATTGGGAGCTATCTCAATAGCCTTGCCGGCAGAAAGATCAGCCTCACTTTTAAAAAGTTTCCTGAAAACAAAGTCCTTGGCCATGGCAGACCTGATATTTTCGATTATGTATCTCTTGTAATAGTCATAGTAATCAAGTCCGGATTTTTTGATCTCTTCCAAAGCTGCAAGTCCCGTCAGCACCAGGACAGTGGTCAATGTCTTTACATCACCCATATTATCCTGGGTAATACCCGTACCTTTGACCATATTACTGTATTTCTTTTCTGCTTCAGAATGACTCTCAATGAGCTCAATGATCTTGGACTCATCAAAGTCCTTATCCTCTTCCTTCTTATCCAGGATATGTGTAAGATCCATCTCCACGCTGCCGTCAAGCTTGTTGGCACCGGGTATGTATCTCCTGGCTATGGCAAGTATCTGATCGATCGTAAGCCCGGTATCGGGACCCTTGACCAGATCTCTGTTGATAAAGTCATCCTCTATGCACTTGGCAATGGTATTCTGCACCTCTTCGATCCTGGCATCCAGATCGGGTATGGTGCGCGGATTCTGGGGGTCCGGTCCCGGACCGTCAACCTTATTTCTATTAAGTATATCAAGCCATTTTATACCCTTATCCACCAGTATGCCCTGGAGGGGATAGATCTGGTCCCAGTCGTATTGCTTGACATCGCTCTTGCCTCCACGTGCTGCCTCCAGATCGGAACGTGCGCCTATGTATTCCTGCTCAAATGCAATAAGTATCTTGTTGCGCTCGGGGTCGCCGGAGAGGGTATCCTTCTTGTCTTTGAAATGAGGAGCGGTAAGACCAAAGATATACGCTCCGTCCTGACCGAAAGCCTCCTCGTCCGTGACCTTGTCAAGATCCTCGATGATCCCCCTTATCCAAAGATCAAGCTTCATGGCATAACCGGCTGCCGCCTTGACCTCATCTGCCCAGGCAGGCACCTCCTGTCTCGGAGAGGTAGTCGCTCTCTTATAGAAAACGTCGACACAAAGCATAAGCCTGTTGGCACGGGGACGTATTACCTCCCAGTTCACATCACCCGGCTTTTCCTTGCCCTTTACGTCAGCCTGTATCATTTTTACAAGACGCTTAACCTCAGAAAGGGCGTCCTCAAGCTTGAGGCCGTTAATAGCCTCTTCCTCAGCCTTTTTCTTTTTCTCTTCCTCGGTCTCCTGTGGCTGTTGTATTTCCTGCTCTAGGTCCTTTTTAGCTTCCTTTTCTTCCTTATTTCCCTCATCCTGATCATCCCCTTCTTTTTGCTTCTTTTGGGGAGTACCATCCTTATCTTTCTTGCCGGCGCCTTTTTCCTTATCTTCCTTGTCGGTGCCATCATCATCATCTTTGTCAGGATTTTTATCATCCTTGTGAGGGACTTCCTCATCATTTTTGGGTTTGTCTACCTCACCGTCGTTCTTTTCTTTTTCAGGCGGCTTGGTAGGAGCCTGGGCAGGCTTCTTCTCTTCGGTTTCATCATCGAGGGACAGGCTCAGCCTCTTGCCCACACTGTCAGGAGCCTCGTTATTCTTTTTTTTGGCTTTTTGGGCAGCCTCTATCTCGGGATCCGGAACAAAAGCCTCCTTTGCCTTATCGAACATGGACTTCTTCGCTTCCACGTCCGCCTCATGCTCTTTGAATCTCTGATGCATACGGATATATTCCGCCACCTCAGCGCCACCTTCGAAAAGCTCTTCGTACTCCGCATTTTCTTCCATTAACTCTTCTCCACGATTCCTGCGCCAGCGCGGACGTGGATCTGTCCTGTATTTATCCTTATATGCCTTAGAGTGCCTTTCCTTCAGGCTTTCCTTCATTCTGTCGTGAACAACATCGTTATCGCCTCTTACGTATACAACCTTCTCTTCGCCATTTTCGTCTATCGTTCTCTCATTATGCCCGAGCTTAAACTCCTTCTGTTCGGGGTTCATGCCGCGAGCCGTCATGATCTCTACGCCCTTTGCACGCAACTCAACCTTGGACATCTTCTTGATGTCTTCAGTAAGTGCATCCATCTCCTTTTGTCTTTCTACAGAACGCTTCTCGTTCTCCTCCTCGGTTTCCTTGTCGTCCCTCTTCATCAGCTCCTGGACCTGTTCCTTGGTGATCCTGCCCTCACGGAAGGCCCGATCCCACGCCAACAGCTTTTTATTTCGGTTTTTTGCCACCTGGACGGAATAACGCTTATCCTGTCTGGCCCATTCTACTCTCTTTTGCTTTTCGATCTGTTTGATGAAAAACATGGCACCAAAAAAGAGCTGGGGATCACTGGCAAACTCTATGGCTCCCTTAAATGAAAACACGCGGTTTTCCAAATCGTCCTGCTTGAACTCACCATACTTCTGACCCTTGGATACAAGCTTTTCTTCCTCTTCCCTCTTATCTTTCTCAGCCTTCTTTTTAAGGTAACCCTTGACGGATTTCAGCGAACGAAAACTAAAGGCCTTTCCGTCGTAAAGACCTGAAACCTGAACCGGCTTTTTTTCTACCGGCTTCTTTTCCACCTTTTTCGGTTGAAGTTGAGGGGGAGGCGGTGCTTTCGGTATCCTGTGCGCAGCGATCTTCGGACCCTTTACATTAAAAGACTTGCTTCGGGGTCTGGTCTTAACGAATACTCCGTCTTTTTCCAGCTCCGGACGTTTAGTTCCTTTTCCCATAATCTGTTCCTTCTCTTATCTAAAAAACGTAAAATAATTCACGATAAACCCAATCTTACGTTTGCTATTGTACTATAGACACTGCAACAAAACTGCAACAGAATTACCCCTGAGCATTTTTAAACAATCGTGTGATATAGAAGCCAAAAAGCAGGCATGCAAAGGCTGTCCCAACGGGATAACCGATGGACGATGACAGCCCCAGTCCCTCCTTTGCCATGAGGATATATGTCATGCTGACCGCGGACATAAAGGTTGCGGGAAGTGCTGTCATAAGAGATGTCTTTTTTCCGGGGTATGTCTTGATCAGATAAGCCGTAGCTACCCACAGACTGATCATTGCCAGGGTCTGATTGCTCCATGAAAAATAGCGCCATAAAACGTTGAAATCAAGCTGCGTCAGCACGGCACCCAGGCCCAAAAGAGGTATTGTAATGACCAGCCTGTTCCTGATCTTGTTCTGATCCAGGCCGGTGATCTCCGCCAAAATGAGTCTGGCACTGCGAAAAGCCGTATCTCCGGATGTGATGGGACATGCCACCACTCCGACTATGGCAAGGATGCCGCCTGCAACCCCCAGCATACCTGTGGAGATATCATAGACCACTCCGGACTGTCCCACATCGGAAAGCGCCTGATGCAGGCCTCCCGTAGCTCCGTAAAAAGCAACGCCTCCCGCTGCCCAGATGAGGGCGATCACTGATTCCGTAAGCATGGCACCGTAAAATACGGTCCTGCCCTTTTTCTCGGACATGATACACTTGGCAATCATGGGTGACTGGGTGGCGTGAAAGCCCGATATGGCTCCGCAGGCAACGGTCACGAACATATAAGGCCAAATGGGAAGCCCCTCGGGATGAAGGTCATGAAGGGTGATCTCCGGTACCGTATATCCGCCTATTATTATTCCTGCAAATATACCCACCGCCATGGTAATGAGTACAACGCCGAAAATAGGATAAAGCCTGCCGATGACCTTGTCGATGGGAAGCAGGGTGGCCAGGATATAATAGATGATGATCACGACGACCCAGAAGCCCACACCAAACGTATCAGGCGTCAACCTGGCGATGAGGGCTGCGGGACTGGTGACAAAGACCGTACCCGTAAGCAAAAGAAGGACCACTGAAAACAGCCTCATGCCCCACTTTGCACCATTCCCCAGGTAGATCCCGGACAGCTCCGCAATGGACTTTCCATCGTGCCGCTCTGAGATCATGCCCACCATGTAGTCGTGGATGCCTCCACCTAAAACCGATCCGAATATGATCCATAAAAACACTACCGGGCCAAAGCATGCTCCCATAAGGGCTCCGAAGATAGGCCCCGTCCCCGCGATGTTTAGAAGCTGCACCAAAAAGGCTTTCCAGGTCTTCATGGGAACATAGTCCACCCCATCGGACAGACGGTATGCCGGAGTCTCCCTGTCATCGGGAGCTATGACCTTTTCCGCCAGTTTCCCGTAGGTAAAAAATCCGATCACAAGTACGGCAAATGAGATTAAAAGTGAAATCATAACAGTATCCTTATCCCTTTCAGTTAATCTATCCCTGTCATTATGGCTTCCCTCAGCCTGTTGCCCAGACCCAGGGTACCGGCTTTGGTACCCTCCATTTCCACTGCGCTGATGAGGTCCTCCCAGATGATCTTGCGGCCGGCGGCAGCTGCCATATAGGCTGCGGAAACGGCTGCAGACTTGATGGAGGAGCCGGTGAGCTCCGCCACATGGGCCAGGATCCTCACATCCACCTGGCTGGAAAGGGGTGCGTCCGCAGGGAACACAGCCTCCCAGAGCCTGATACGGGTATCCTCGTCAGGTGCCTCAATGGGGATGATAAAGGTCATACGACGCTTAAAAGCCGCGTCGAAATTCTGCATGTTGTTGGTGGCCAGCACCGAGACTCCGCTGTACTCCTCTATCTTTTGGAGGAGGTAGGAGGTCTCCGCATTGGCATACTTGTCGTTGGAGGATGACACCTCTGTACGCTTTGAAAAAAGTGAATCCGCCTCATCAAAGAAAAGTATGGCGTTGGAGTTTTTGGCTGCCTCAAAAACGACTCCCAGGTTCTTTTCCGTCTCACCGATGTACTTACTGGATACCTGGGACAGGTCGATACGATAGATGTCCAGTCCCAGATCGTTGGCCAGCACCTGTGCCGCCATGGTCTTTCCGGTGCCGGGAGGTCCGTAAAACACTATGGCCACTCCCCTGCCGTAGGGCAGCTTTTTGGCGAAGCCGAAATCCTCATTAACCGTGGAGCGGAATCTCACCCTGTCCGCTGCCAGGCGCAAAAGCCTCTCGCTCTCAGGGGAGATCATCATATCCTCCCAGGTAAAGGGGGATGAAAGCCTGGTGGCATTCTCACCGAACTGCACCGAGCAGCTGCGGCGGATCTGATCCTCCAATATCTTTTCATCTATGGTCTTGCCGGAGTTTACTGCCGACACATTCAGCATCACCTCATATATCCGTCCCGGGGACATGACGTATTTGGATACCAGCACATCCAGTGAAAATCCCTTTTTAAATGACAGGCCGTTGGCCTTTGCAGCCTCCTTCCAAAGAGTCTTCTGGTCATGGGATGTGATCTCAGGAACTGTGATCCGAAACACAGCATCGGCACAGCCTCCGATGATATCATCGGGAATGGGCTTGGTGGTACCTATGAAAAATGAAGGCACGCTGCCATAAAGTCCCGAGAAAAACCGGCGCAGCGTCCTGCCGTAACGTGTGGGTTCACCCTGACAGAAAAGATAGGGAACGCAGTCGCAGGAGTTACTCAAAAAGATAAGCTCCCCTATACACTCATCCATGATATCCTCTGCCACCGATTCAGTCAGAAGCTTCATGTCAACGGAGATCACCGGCCGATCCTCTGCCGCTGCCGATAACAGGAAACGTCTGCCACTGCCGTCATCCCCGCAGAGCTCCGTGACCCCTGATCTTTCCAGTGACTTTTTGATCTCGTCACAGACACCTTTTAAACAGATGGTCTCATCATCCGATACCTGTGGAAGGAAGGTGCCATAGGGAGCCAGTGAAGAAAGCACGGGCCGGTCGCTTTCCACGGAACCCACCACTGTCTCACGTAAGATCAGTTCACGGGACATACCCTCCTTTTTATGGATGTCATACTCACGCTCAAATAGTACAGTATTGACATAGGAATCCGGGGACATGAGGGAGGACGGATCCGCCTCCTTCAGGCAGAACCTGGCCATATCCATACACAGCCCCACGGTAAGTGGCGATACTCCCTTTTCCGCATTGTAGAAAAGATCCGCATACTGCTGCTCATATTTGCGGTTGTTGGCTGCCACATAAGCCAGCATCACAGCCAGGATCTCAAAGTCCGAAAGCTGTGTATCGATGACCCGCTGCAGGGGAAGCACCACATCCATGGACCTGCCCTTATTTATCAAAAGCATAAAGAGGTCATTAAGCTCCTGGGAGAAACTAACAGACCTGTCGCTGCCAACCTCCGAAGGAGTCAGTGCGATCTCTGCTCCCTCTTCAGAATAGCCCATGCCCACCCTGCTCTTTTGGGTGGGAAGCTCGTTGATCATCTCATCCTTCAGTAAAAGGCACAGGATATCCGCAAACAAAAACCAGTGCTTTTTCATATCAGAAAGATCCTTAAAGGGATCCTCGTCCAGGGTGGGATAATAAATATCAATAATGTCGATAGTAGTCATAAGTCCTCTCCTGCTCTACCTGTTCCTGCGATCATGGGTTTTATAATACTCCTGCTTTTGTCTGTACATCAGCATATCAGCCTGGCTCTCCACTCTGGCTATATCCGTGGTGCCGTTGACACAGTAGACCGAGCCGATGGAGGTGCTGCATTCGTGCTCCGACAAAAGCCTTTTAACGCGCTCCACGTCATTTCTGAAATAGGTTTCATCAGTCTCAAAGCCCAAAGCCACAAATTCGTCTCCTCCCATGCGGTATACATTGGCGAGGCCGAAAACATCCGTCAGACACTTGGAGGTGTTTTTGATCAGTTTGTCTCCCGTATCATGTCCCATGGTGTCGTTTACCAGCTTCAGGCCATTAATGTCACACATAACCAGTCCGAAGGAAGCCGACAGATCCATCTTTTTCTCCACGAACTCCCTGAAGGCATGACGGTTTTTGACCCCGGTGAGGGCGTCATTGTAACTGAAATATGACAGCTTATCCTGAGCATCACGCTGGAGGATCAGCTGGGTCATAAAATAGGCCATGGTCCTGATTATCTCCGCAGACTCCTCGATGTGATCCCTGGGCAGCTCATCCACACCCAAAAGTCCGATGAGCTTTCCATTTGCCTCCAGAGGACCGATGACCATACGATGGACTTCATATCTTTGAAGCGTTTCATAAAGTACCGGATCCGACTCTCTGTAGTCTTCCGGATCCTCAATGACAAACTTGTGGTCCTTTTTGAAATCCTCAACATAGTTTTCTACAAGTCCCTTATAGGGCAGATCTATCTCCGTGGCCAAGGGAGGCAGCCCCTCATCCACCCATTCATAAATACCGTGGAGGGACCCGCCGGGCCTCAACTCGAATACAAAAGCCCGCTCTCCTCTAAGCTCCGTACCTATGTATTCCAGCATGGACCTGATGCCGTATTCCGGATTGTCGGATCCCAGGGCATATTGCAGTGCACGATTCACAAAACGGTCTCTGCCAATGGTAGCCTGGTCCTTGGTCCACCAGGTGAAAAACTGGAACAGCATGATAAGCACGAAGGCCATCATGCCTATACGTGCGCAGGTACCGAAACTGTCGCTGATGAAAACGCCGTTCAAAAACAGCACCACATCCACCAGCGCACTGCCCCAAAGCACCGTAAAGCCCAAAAAGAAATAACTCATATTGGAACGCAGCCCGTGGGCCCTGCAGTACATCCTGTTGTCTATGGCTATGATGATGATGAGTACCAACACGCATACTATCATGACTGCCATTACCTTGGAGAAGGAATAGATCATATCTTCTCCGGCGAAATATCTCATAAAGAGGATGTACCCTACGAAGAAGGCATCCAGCCAGAACATGATCCGCCTGTATATGCTCTTGCCCTCCCTGGTAAGTGACAAAAAGAAACTGATATAGGGATAGCCTGCCAGCAGTATCATTATCTTGTTGAGGCCCCTCCAGAAATATATATGTCCCGTTACCAGCTGGGGCACATTGGTATCTATAAGCGCCCAGCCGCCTGCCATGAAGGTGGTGACACCCAGAGCCAGAAAGTCAAAGGGAATGGTCCTGCTTTTAGGCATGCATGCATACACAAAGATTATCACCATTCCGAAGAAGATGATTATGAGGGATAAAATGATGATAAAGGACTTATCCCTGATCACCATCTTCAGGTAGTCCGTAGCCGGACACAGGCAGATCTGCTGGATCTTGCCCCCGGCCTTCCCGGGTACCACAAAATCATAGGTGATACGCACCGGCTTTTTGGCATCCTCACCGGTAACCTTTACCTGATGATAAGCAAAGCCGTAGCCGTGACCGGTGATATTTTCACTGGCGGTAAACCTGTATACCTCCCTGTCGTAGATCACCACTGATACATTCACGTTTTTGGTCTCAAAACAGATGTAATCATCATCGGTCAGATCCCAGGGCAGGGTCTTTTGAATGGTGACACGACCATCCAGGTAGTTCTCATCATTCAGCTCAGTGAGGTTTACAGTCCTTCCGTAGCCGTCTGTCCAGCCCTCGGAAAAGTCCGTGATCCTGCCGCCGATGCCCGGATCGTAGTAGGAGGTGCGGAAGACAATAAAGATCAACAGCGTCATGAAAAACAGAGCATAAAGAAAGGTGTATATTCTTTTTACGGTTATGTTTTTCTTTTCCATTTTCAGAATACCCTGCTCAGTATCTCCTTGTAGCTTCCATACTCTTTTATCAGTGCCTCATGGTGAGTGCGGACAAAGTCGTACTCCGAGGCCTTGGCCGCCTTTTCCACAGCCTCTGCCGAATTACCCAGTCCCATGGCACCCACAATACGGGCCGATGACTTTAATGCATGTACCCTGATGGTATAGTTCTCCCAGTCCTCCTGCTCTATGGCCTCCACCAGCTCCGCAGTCTTTTCCTCTATGGAATCGTAGAACATATTTAAAACCGATCTGTAAAGCTCCTCGGTACCCGTGTTCTCCAATCCCACCCTCGTATCCAGTCCGGGGATATCATCATACCATTTTTTACCGGAAACTTCACCGGCCTTTGCAGGGACCGCTTCCACCGTTTCATCTTCCCCGGCTTCATCCTTATTTATCTCCATATCATCATCGGTGAGATCCATATCCTCAGGCTTGTTTTCATAGTCAACCTCACCAGCCTGGTCCTCTTCCGTTCCAGGAATCTCATCCTCATCCAAAATGGACAAAAGCTCATCCAGTCCGTAGGACTCCTCCCCCTTATCAATATACATGAGACCGAAGGAATTCAGTCCGCAGTTTAAGGAATTGACCGCAGATGCCTGGATAAAGACTACCCGCTTAAACTTCACTCTGTTTAAGATGAAAGCACGGATACGCTCCTTCTCCCGTTCCTCCAGATCGGCATAGGCCACAAAGACCACATCCAGATCAGGATTGGCCTGCCGCGGCAGGGCATATTTAATATATTTCTCGTAGCAGATATCCATATCCCCGAAGCAGATACTGTCCACCTTTAAGGTGTTGTTCCTGATCCGGATAATGGGCCTGATGGTCAGGGTCTTCATGAGATTGTGCATGCCCTGGCTGATAAGGCCTCTCTGCATCAAAACCTCGGTATCCCCGGTGATCAGGGAGCATCTCATCCTGTTTTTTATGGAATTGAGATACTGTACTATCTCCCAGGCATTTTTACCCTGGGTGGACATATTATGGGCAATGAGCACCATGATACCCATACTGCAGGCATTGAACTCAGAGCCGAATACCGTCACGTTGCCGTAGGCCCTGGCTGCCTCCCTGGCTCTTTCGTATTCGTTACTCACTGCGCTCATCAGGGCGATATACAAAACCTGATGGGCTTTTTTAAGCTCCCTGCCGAAGAACCTCTCAAACTCCTCCACCGTGGGAGCCTCGGACCGAAGCTCCATACCAGCCTTAAGATATCTGATGATCTCATCCGTGCCGGCCTCCACGTTGTCGTAGTATACCTTGTCATCCGCATGGATCCTGAAGGGAATGGTATCGATGCCGTATTCCCTGAAGATATCCCGGGGCAGATCACACATGGTGCTGGTGGTGACCACCAGGTTGATCTTGCGGCTGTAATCCATGGAGGTGTTCATCTCCTCCTTGAAGAAATCAGGATCATTGAATTTATTGATCTTGCTCTCGGGCAGGTGTGCCAGAAGCACCTGCTCCAGCTGCCGTCCCGTAATGGGCTTCACCAGATAGCCGTCAAAGCCGCTGCTCTCATAAAGCCGCTTGTTCTCACTGCCGGCGTTGGCGGTGAGCACGATGACCGGCACATGGTTGTTGAAGCCTCCTGTCTGCTTCCTGATCTTTTGCAGACACTCTATGCCGTCCATCCTGGGCATCAGATGATCCATAAGTATCATGTCATAGCGCTCGATCATGGTCATATCCAAAGCCTGCTGTCCCGAGGATGCGGTGTCAATGACTATACCGGTATCTGCAATGAGCCTCTTTTCCACCTCCAGGTTCATCTCGTTGTCATCCACTATGAGTATCCTGGCCTCAGGGGCAAAGAAGCCGGCCACATAGGTCTCTTTCGAGCCGGCAACTCCGGGATTTTCAATGCTGATCTCTCCCACGGCCTTGGGATCCGCTATCTTTTGCCAGAGACTGACTATAAAGGTGGAGCCCTCTCCATAGACGCTGTTGACCGTAATGCTGCCGCTCATGAGATCCACCAGCTGCTTTACAATGGAAAGCCCCAGTCCGGTACCCTCTATGGTGGCATTTTTCTCCTCATCTACCCTGAGGAAGGCGTCAAACAGATATGGCAGAGCGTCCTGTTTGATACCCATACCCGTATCGGTGACGGAAAACATGACCTTTACCCGGTCCTCGATGATATCCTCCTGCTCGATATGAAGGGTGACACTGCCCTCGGCTGTGTACTTGACTGCGTTGTTCAAAAGATTGATAAGGATCTGCCTGATGCGTACGTCATCTCCGTTGAGTCTGGAGGGAAGGGAGGGATCGATCTCGATACCCAGCTTCAGCCCCTTTTCCTCAGAGGGCAGCCACATCATATTGACGATCTCGGATATCATCTCCGACAGGGAATAATCCACGGGAACGATATCCATCTTGCCCGCCTCGATCTTGCTCACATCCAGAATGTCATTGACCAGCGACAGGAGCATCCTGCCTGCACCCTGGATATTTACAGCATCTCTTTTTATCTCATCGGAGGCGTCCTCCTGTCTGAGGATGATCTCGTTAAGTCCCAAAATGGTATTGATGGGGGTCCTGATCTCATGGCTCATGCTGGAGAAAAATCGGCTCTGGGAGCGGTTCAGCTCCTCGTATTTTTCCGCCTCTTCCCTGGCCCGGGCGTTCTCCACGCTGTACAGCCACTCCTCAAACCACACCATGAGGCAGCATACTGTACCCACCAGGATGATGGAAAGCAGGGAGTCGCGAAGGAATACACCTCTGGAATGCTTTACGATATACTGAGGATAGAAACTCTCACAGAAGTAAAATGCAAAAGCCTCCGCCGTAAGTACCGCGAGCATGACAAATCGCCACTTGTCCGACAGCACAAGTCCCGTATACAGATAGGCAAAGATGATCCAAAGGACACCGCCTCCCTCGACTCCGCCTCCGAAGAAAAAGATGACCGGCAGCAATCCAAACACAACTCCGATGACTATAAGTCTGGTGGCAAGAAAAGTGTTGTTCTTTTTTACGGAGACCAGGGTGATGATGGGTACGGAGGTAACGGTAAAAAACAGGGTGATGATCTCCACAATATTCTCACCGATGAAAATATCCCCGATGAGGGCCACAAATCCCATTACATCGGTAATAAGGGTGAGCATGATGAATACTCTCTCCTTGAAGCTGCGGGAGGGATCCTTTAAGCTGTTGATCATTTTTGTAATGAAATCAGGCATCTGTCTCACCTCCCAAAGCTGTCGGAACCCTCGGGGAAGATACTCTTCATGGTCCGTTCAAAGTCAAGGATGTTGATGGGCTTGGGAATAAAGCCGTCAAAGCCCTCACTCAAAAACATCTCCCTGGCGCCGCTGATGGCGTTGGCAGTAAGGGCTACAATGCGCACGGGACGGTTCTTTCTGACAGCCACGTCGCGGATATGCTTCATGGCCTCCACTCCGTCCATCTCCGGCATCATGTGATCCATGAACACCAGATCATAGACATTGGATGCATATTTGAAAATGGCCTCCCTGCCGCTTAGGGCAGTATCGATACTCATGTTGTATTCCTTGAAAAGTCCCGTTGCAACAATCAGGTTCATGGGCTCGTCATCCACCACCAGTGCCCTGATGCGTGACAGATCCAGATGAGTCTCCTCCTCGGCCAGGGTCAGCTCAACCCTGTCAGTGACTCCGTTAAGTACCTTGGCTATGGGATAGCTGTACAGGGGCTTTTGCAGCATGATGATGCCGCGGTCTGAAATATCCCGGTAACCCTCGGGAGTTGCCACCGCCACCTGAACACCGGTTTTTGAGATGTCATTGAAATAATCGGGAGCCTTTTCATACTCGTCCGTACCCATGAAAATATGGGTGATATCTCCCTTTTCCATAAGCCGCTTCAGCTCTGATATACTGGTGGCGGAATAGAGATTGACTCTGAGACCGGCGGCCATATTGAGGGCCATTTCCTTTTGGAAGTCCCTGATCCTCGAAAACTTGTATCTCTCGGGAATGGAATGGAAGATAACGTTGATGAACCTGTCGCTTTTAACCACAAGACAGGGTGTGGGATCCACCACCTCCTGGGCGATGCTGACCCGAACTGTGGTGCCCCTTCTCTTTTTACTCTCTATGGATACGAAGCCGTTCATCTTGCGGGCAAAGCCGTAGACAATGGAAAGCCCCAGGCCTATTCCGCCGGTGCTCCTGGTCCTGACCTTGTTGGCCTGGAACATACCCCTGGTGAGGCTGTCGATCTCCTGCCGGCTCATGCCGATGCCCGTATCGGTCATCTCGATGATCAGGTTCACACCATAGTCCCTTTTAATACATGTGATCTTGAGCAGGACGCCTCCCTTTCTGGTAAACTTGATGGCGTTGTCCAGGATATGGGTGATGATCTTGCGGATCTTTTTCACGTCGCCCTTAAGCATGTTGGGCACGGTAGGATCCAGATCCACCACCAGCTCAAGATGCTTTTTATTGTACTCCGGCTCGTAGCCCGACAGCACGTCATTTACCACGGAGACTATCATGTACTTGTCTTCCTCTAGGATCACATCTCCCCTGATGATCTCCGTGTAGTCGGAGATATCCTCGATCTGGCTGGAGAGCCTGTATCCTGCCTCACGGATGGACCTGATATCATCCCTGTCCTCTTTTTTAAGGATGATGGAGGTCAGACCATTGATGACATTGACGGGAGTACGAAGCTCGTGGGAGATATTGACCAGAAAGTCCTCCTGCTCCTTCCGGTCCTCCTGCTTTTTTTCTTCGTATTCCCTGATCCTGTCCAGATTCCGGATGCCGTTTCTGGCTGCTCCAATCAGTAACTGGTACAGACACACACCTGCCACCATGTGGAGGATGAAACGGGAGATGGTCAGCTCGTCAAAGCTGATGCTATGTGTACTAACGGCCCAGATGGTCTGCATGACCATGATCATATAGTATTCCAAAACGGAAAGACGCATGAAAGATATGCGCTTGAGATGGGCTGCCGCTGCCAGTATCAGGGCGTAGATAATGAAGACATCGAAAAAACTGGTCCTGTGCATGCCATGGAAGAACATGACAGCCAGGGAAAATATGAGGTAGAAATTCTCTCTGAAATAAGCATCTCTGTAGGAATTGATATGAGTAAACCACATCAAAATCACACCCATGGCTATGATGGGCGGCACCCAAAACTCCCAATGCTGTGTGAGGCTCTCAATGATACAGCCTATACACGACACCGTGATTATGATGACAACGGTATTATGCGATCTGTTGTTGGCTTCCTGCATACATTTTCCCCGTACTACTGTTTATCCTGCATAACAAGGTTAAACACCCTCTCCCCATCATCAAAGAAATCGAAAAATGCGTCCCTTACCGCATCGGAAAAGATCTGCATCTCCTCCACCATCTTGTAATGCTCCGGCACACCGATGGCACAGGCCCACACGTCCTCCGCCGTCTTTCTCAGCTGCTCCGCATCACTGGACTGGAGGATGCCAAAGAGCTTTCTGGCGTACTTGGGACCGTTACAGGTGGTGTAGTAACGCTTTGCTATATTTCTGATCTCCCAGTAGACTGCAGATACGCTGACCGGATCCTCCCTGTCCACTGTCGCCACCCCCAGGGCCTTCATGGACTTTCGGATCTCGTTTTTCGTACCGGGAGTGACCCTGTACTGGAGCTTCATATTGGATGGCACCACTATCATATGCCAGATGCCGTTGTCCACATCGCGGACAGCATTTCTGGGAGCTGTATGGCGATCCTTAAAAAGGGACTGTCTCAGCTCATTCGCCCCGTCGTCCTCTGCTTCGGTCAGGATCCTTTCCATTATCTCTCTGCGCTTGGCGGGCTCCAGTTCGTCGTAGAACTCGTCCCATGAGGTGTTTCTAAGATATTCCATTGTTCTCTCTCCTTATGTAAAGATCCTTCGCATGGTTGAAGTCATCTTCGATGACTTCTTCAAGCTTCCGGCCTTGACAGAAGCTTCCACACGCTCAGGATGACATATACGGGAATCTCATTGTTTTTATCCTAAAAACAATGAGCGGCATTCAAAGGAGCGTAGCGACGAAGAATCTTTTTCTGTAATTATACTGCATTATGTAGTAAAATAAAACTCGGAGGTCATAAAATGTACTACGAAAAAATCGGTTTTATCGGGCTGGGACTCATAGGCGGAGCCATTGCAAAGGCCATCTGTGAGGTGTACCCCGATATCAAAATATACGCACACGCATCCCACATCGAAACAATAAGGGAGGCCCATGATTCGGGAGTCATTGAAAATGCGGACTTTTTGCCCCTGAGTGAGTTTGGCAAAATGGACCTGCTGTTTTTATGTTGTCCCGTAGAGGCCAATACAGCCTACTTAAAAGAGCTGTTACCCGACCTGAGCCCTGACTGTCTCATCACGGATGTAGGCTCCGTAAAGGGTGCCATCCAGCGCGAGGTGGAGGCTCTGGGGTTGTCATCACAGTTCATAGGGGGCCATCCCATGACCGGCTCCGAAAAGACCGGCTTTTCCCATTCATCCGCCGCCCTTTTGGAAAACGCATATTATATCCTTACCAAAAACGATGCCATCGATCCCCATCGGGTGACGGAGTTTTCCGACTTCATTGCGAGTCTGTCCGCCATCCCCCTTACACTGACCTGTGAGGATCACGACTTTGCCACGGCAGCCATATCCCATCTGCCCCATGTCATGTCGGCATCCCTGGTCAATATGGTAAATACCAATAATAAAAACGACATCCTGCGCACCATCGCCGCCGGAGGCTTTCGGGATGTGACCCGTATCGCTGCCTCCTCTCCCGTCATGTGGCGGGATATCTGCCTGGAGAACAGGGACGCCATCATCGAGCTTCTATCCCTGTATGAGGATGAGCTTTCGGATTTTCGTATGGCCATCGAGAGCTCAGACAGTGAGGCCCTTTTGGAGATGTTCTCCCATGCCAAGGACTTCCGTGATTCCATCACCATCAAGTCCCACGGCCTCCTGCCCAGAGTCTTTGAGTTCTACTGTGACCTGGATGATGAGGTAGGCGGTATCGCCCGGGTGGCCACACTTTTGGCAGAAAATGATCTGTCCATCAAAAACGTCGGTATCGTACACAACCGTGAATTCCAGGAGGGTGCCCTCCATGTGGAGATGTACGACTCCGATTCCCTGAGCCGTGCCACTGAGCTTTTATCCGGCGTGGGCTATACCGTACATCTCAGATGACATACTCCATCTGCTTGCCGTAGAGTTTCATCTTTTTATCGGTGATCTTTTCCAGCACAGGCATGATCTTTTTATTCTTCACATTGATGTATATATTCTCATCAGGCTCATACGCAGTGGCCGTATTCCTCCTGCTCCTCGTTCATCTCCCTGTTGGTCATGCCTTCAAAGTTGAACTTTTTCACCGCAGGGATACTGTTCTTGGTCTGCAGGTATTTATTGACCCTGTTTGTAAAGTGGAACTGTCTGTACTTATCCTTTATGAAATGATCGGTAAGCCTCTTTATGCTGTTCTCCGTGAGCACCTTGCCTTTGGCTTTGGATCTGATATAGGCGTCGATCTCCTCCTGGGAGGGCTTTTCAATTATCTCATAAGATCCATATGCCATGGCCTGGGTATCATCCCATTTGGGCAGGGCATTGATCTCATTTTTATACATGCCCTTTTGCAAAAGTTTTTCCTTTAATTCTTTGGAAAGCATGGACTGACTGGCACCATAACCATAAGCAGAGTTGCCGGGATTCTGGTTACTCTGTTGGTTTCTCAGCTCGATCTCCTGGTTGATATTCATATTGATATTAATGAAATCTTCCTCCTCAATATTACTCTCCACAGGCTGGTAAACCTGATTGATATTAACCTCTTTGTTAAGATCCTTCATAAAAACACCTCCTCATCTCATGCTTCACTACGATTGCCGCTGAATACATCACTGCCCTTTCTCTGGGCAAAGAACTTATCCGTAAGATTTTTAACCATGGCATTATGGCGGCGGATCACCACCCTGGTATCTTCGGGATATTTCTCAATTATATTCTGTGCCGTATATGCCATCAACAGTCCCAGATTAGTCTTATAATCAGGGCCGAAAGCCGTAAACAAAAGTGCAAACAGCATGCCCGAGGGTGCCTTTTTTACCAGCAGCACTCCGTCGATCTTGTCATCCGTAACCGCACAGGATGATATATCCTTTTCAAACCAGTTCATGGGCAGATATGCCAGGTCGTCAAGCAGGCCCCTTCGTCCCTTAAAGAGACAGTTTTTGACAAAGGCGCGGTACTGCGTGACGGATGCCTCGGAAAGGCTCATGATGTGGGGCGGAAACTTTTTTACCCTGATCAGCTTGCTGATACCCTTGATATCCTCAATGGTGATCACCACATCCAATGCCTCTGACACCTCCAGGGAAAAGCCATTTTCCCTTAGGTCACGGGACATGTGCTCGTCCTCTGTCTCGTAGAAACTCCTTGCCACTTCCTCTTCCTCGATGGATTCGGCATACTCCTTCATGAGAAGTCTTTTGACATCCTCGTTTTCACATTTGAACACCCTGATGCGACTTTTGGTGTCCTCTTCGCTCTCGCAGTCCTTGAGCTCGTAGATCAAGACGCCCACGGGGGTGTCGCTGTCATCTATAGCACCAATGCCCCTATAGAAGATACGGGACATCTCATCCTGCATATCCTCATCCACATAGGCACTAAAATCGGCTATGTTTTCATCGGTTAACGTAATTATCTCCATCAGCTTTTTTCAAAAACCTTTCCAAAAAATCGCTTCCGGTCTCTTTCTTTTTGCGAAGATCATAAGCCACAGCTACAGGGATGCCGGCCTCAGTCAGGCTCATCTCAACATCCTCCGAAACCATATGCAGAGGAGACCGGTCCTTAACATGGGCCAGGGTCAGTATCTTATCCCCTGCATACCTGATTGGCTCGCAGTCATCCGGCAGCTGGGCATGTATGAGCTTTGAAGTATTCTCAATATCATCACCCGGGACGGTAAAGAGCATGGCCGAATTGAGCTCATATTCATCATCCCTGATAAGATCCTTAAGGTACAAAAGGTAATTCCTGTTGAAAAACCCGGTCTGGGTATCCTGATAGCGGTAGGCATTTACCACGTCCACATAGATCAGCGCGAACCCGATACTGATGCCCAGGGCCGCCACCGAATAGGGAGTGATGTAGTATATGCCCACATAAAAAAGTATCGATACAAAAAAAGGCCTGATGGTAAAGAACCGGATATTTTCATCAACCTTCTTCCTGCGGGCAAGCATTACTATGGGAATGATGAAGAATAAAAGCCTGATAATATCAACAACATAATACAAGGCTGTCTCGGTATAAACCAGGTTCTCATCAAAATAAAACATAAAGCCGGTAAAAATATTGATAATAAAGCACAGGCATATTAACGCCACGGGGACAATTATCCTATTTAGATTTCGCTTAAGATGCCCCGGGCTGTGATACATACGGTAATCCATATAAATGACCCACTGCACCATCAATGCGATCAGCAAAAACTCCTCTGCACTCTCTATGAGCATGGCGCCCATGTGGCTGCAGGGTATTATCCCTTCATCACGTAGTGATATGATGATGTAAAACACCGCCATACCGAGGGCTATGACCAAAAGTGATGAAAATATCCTCTTTTCATTTTCATCATTGAGCCTGAGCTTACTGGAAAGCACCAGGATACCCAAAAGCAGCATGATGGCTACGCCGTTGGCATAAATGGTCACATATCCCACATCAGACATGATACTGCTCATCATGACATCTCACCACCCTTCACATTGATCTCGGCAGCACTGCCAAGGTGAGTGAACATGATGGACATGGCACATCCGGGGCTGGTAAGAGAGATCCCTCCCAAAACAAAGGGAACAAAAAGTCCTGCCACTATGGGCAACACAAATATCCAAATGGGAATGAGCTTTTCCCTGTCCACATGGGTTTTGTACCTGCCTATCTGTATAAAGCATAAAAGTGCCAGATAACCCATGGTAACAAACATGGGGATGAAAAGTACTCCGTGATGATAAACGTTATTTTCATCCACGGAAAACAGGATGCCGGTAAAGATATTGATCACCACCAGAATCTCTATGATGATCCCCGGAACAAAATACCCGAAAAACCTGCTGCGGATCTCTCTTTTCACCCGTCTGAAGCGCACCAGGCAATATTGCAGCCAGAGCATGAGCATGATATTTAAAACCATATAAAATACTGTGATGCCGCCCATGTTAAGGTACCTGGCTCCCGGGAAGTCCTTCTCGTCCGCAAGATAGGTAACCATATCCGCCAGGGCCAGTATCAGGTTGAAGCGCAAAAGGATATAAAAGAGCCTGTCGTCATCCAGGTTCCTCTTTTTCATGATCCTGGTCTCAAGAAGCAGGCCTCCCAGCATGAAGATAGTGGATCCGTCTATGAGCAATGTTGCTATATTTCTCGTTGTCAGTTGAAGATCCATACAAACTCCTTATAATAAGCTGATTATACAGTGAATTCTGCAACTATAGTGCAACAAGGATATTTTATCATAATGCTTTATTATTTGCCATAAAAACAAGGGCAGGGGCCGTTTTCTCTCCTGCCAAAACAGTCATCTCTCCAAAAACTGTGAAACGTTATCCCGTTCCACCCGTGCATAGGGAAAACGGATGTACTTGCCATCCACCAGATCAGGCATATCGGGATCCTGTCCCAGTGCAAGGGCCACTGCCAGGTCCACCATGGCCTGACCCTGTTTTTCCTTGTCGTTGTATACGGTCCCCAGCATGGTGCCGTTCTGCACAGCTTCCAGCCCCACGTCCGTTCCGTCTATGCCCACTATGACCGGACGGTCATCCATGGTGATGCCCCTGGAATCATATTCGTCGATGGCTCCCAGGGCCATGTCATCGTTGTTGGAAAGCACCACCTCTATCTCATCACCGTACTTATCCAGCATACGGGCCATTTTGGTCTGACCCTCCGCCCGCTTCCAGTTGGCAATGGCGCTTTCCAGCTTGTCCACCGTGATACCTGAGTTCATGATGGTGCTGACGGAATACTCGGAGCGGATGATGGCGTCCTGATGTCCTGCCTCGCCCTCCAATACCACCACCTGCATCTGGCCATCGCCGTTTTTATCCAGGGACTCATCTGAGTTGAAGGCATCCGCCACTATCTGGCCTTCGATATTTCCGGAATCGTAGGCGTCGGCACCCACATAGTAGAGCTTGTCCCAGCTGTCCAGATCCTGGATCACCAGCTCACGGTTGAAAAATACCACTGGAACGTCCGCATCCCTGGCCGCCTCGATTATCATGGAAGGATCCGTGCGGTCTACCAGGTTTACACATACCACATCACAGCCCTTTTTGATAAGCTCCTCCACCTGGTCGTTCTGGGTGATCTGGCTGCCTGCAGAGGCCTGTCGTATCACATTTATCTTTATACCGTTTTTTGCCATGGCATCGGATACACTGTCCATGAAAACGTCCATGAGCTGACCCACGAAGGTATCGAATTCATCGTAGACCACCACTCCGATGGTGATCTCACTTTTCTCCTCCTCAGCCCCGGCACAGCCGGCTGCAAAAAGCAAAACCACAAGCACTAATGATAAGGCTAATAATTTCTTCATACATACTCCAATCTTCCCTGTCATCCTGAGCGCAGCGGGATCTCGGTGTCATCCTGAGCGTGGTGAAGCTTCTGTCAGAGACAGAAGCTTGAAGAAGTCATCGGAGATGACTTCAACCTAGCGAAGGATCTTAAAAGATTCTTCGTCGTTTCACTCCTCAGAATGACAGGAGGGTAACACATTACGGGAATAACAGTTTTTCATTCTCCTCTTGGTACACCTCATCAGGATATATCAGCTTTACACTTGGAACCAGTTTGCTGAAGTTTTCTCCGTCACAGGCGGCCAGCAGGCTCTCATAACCCAGAGTGAAATCATCCGGCACCAGCATGGCTGTGATCACGCCACGGTCCAGATAATACACCGAATTGGAGGAACACCCTATGCCCACCAGATGCCTCCTGTCATTCTTTTTCGTGACCAGATAGGCAGCAGCCTGACACAGCAGGTCATCATCCAGAGCCACTATAATATCCGTGCGGATACTCTTTTTTAAAAGTCCCGACACATTGCATGGGGCGTTTTTCTGCCAGAGGATCTCCCCACCGGCCTCTTCTATCCGGGCAGATAAAAGCTCCGCCACCTCATTGGTAAATGTATCGAAGGAGCTGCCCTTTAAAAGAGCCACGGAGCGACCGCTTATCCCACCGTCAAATTCATCGGTGATCTCCTCCATGAGGGTATCCGCCACCTGGGAGGCATCCGGCTCCGTCTTGGTGATCACCGCATTTGCTCCGCTCATATACTCGGAGGTCACCAGGTCATCACGCTCCCCCTCACGGGAAAAATAGGTGGTCATCACCGTGGATACCTCCACGTTCCGATCCGACGCCGCCTGGTCTATACCGTTTAGGTATTGGCTCCATCTCTCACTGCCTGAATTCTCCAGCACCACGGATATCCTCTTCTGATCCTGGGGGATATCCACCTGCATGAGCCTGGCTGCGGCATAGATGGCAACGATGACCAAAAGGATGACCACTATCCATATGTAATTTCCGGTCAAAAGCTTTTCTCTCGGTTTTTTCATCGCTTTGTAAGCCCCTGTTCTATATCATCACTGTACTCTATGTATGGAATATGGATGCTCATGGTAGTCCCCTCATCCGGCTCGCTTTTAATAATGAGACCGTACTGGTCACCAAATAAAAGCCTGATGCGCATATCCACATTTATTAGTCCCACTCCGTTGCCGTGGCGCATGCCCGAAGCTTCGTGAGCCTGCCTGTATTCAGCGGAAAGCTCGGGATCCAAAAGCACCTTTACCTGCTCCGGAGGCATGCCGATACCATTGTCGGAAACCTCGATGTATACGTCATCATCCCGCCTGTAGCCCCGGATACGTATCTGGGCGTCATCCTCCACGCCCTTTACTCCGTAGTAGATGGCATTTTCCAAAAGAGGCTGGACGATAAGCTTTACGGTACAGGCATTATCAATATCCTCATCAATATCAAATTCCACGTCAAAAGTATTGCGATAGCGGATGTTCTGGATGTTCATATAGCTTTTTGCATGGCGTATCTCATCCGATACCGGGATCACTGTACGGCCGTGGCTGATGGAAACACGCATGAGGTTGGCCAGCTCCTTTACAGTGTAGACAGCATCCTGATACCTCTCGCCCTCTATAAGCCAGACTACGGAATCCAGCGCATTGTATAAAAAATGGGGATTGATCTGGGACTGTAGGGCGTCCAGTTCACTCTTTCTCTTTTCCTCCTGCTCTGCCACCAGATCATCCATCAGCTGTCGGATGGTCATGACAGATCGGCTGAGGGTATGGGCCAGATGGGATACCTCCCTGGGTCCCTCCTGATGGATCACGGGGTAGAGGTTGCCGGACTCCATATCCCGGACCGCATCCTCCAGCCTCACTATGGGCCTGGTGATCCTGGCAGTCACCAGCTGGTTTACCACCACGATTCCCAAAATGGCGATGGAAAGCATCAGCACCACCAGATACTGCATCTTGTCCAGACTCATGCGGAAGGTGGAAATTGGAATGACGCTTATGAGCTTCCAGCCGGTGTAGCTTACGGTCTTTACTATGGTGATGCGCTCCTCACCATTAAAGGTGTCCCTGTAATCTCCATCAGAACGGGTGGACATGTTCAGATTGTCCTCCATAAGAAGTCCCGCGTTCAAAAGCTTTTGTCTGGGATGGTAGATGATGTCTCCCCTGTCGTCGCAGAGATAGATATAACCCGACATATTATCAGCATTGGCCTTGTCCAGAATCTGGGATACGGAGTCGAAATTCATATCTACCAAAAGTACGCCCTTCTGGGGATAACCGGCGCGGTTCAGTTCCACCATACGACTTACGGAAATGACCCAGTGATACTGGCCGACACCCTCGTCAAAAAGATTTTGTACATGGGGAATGGAAAAATGCAGATTCTCCAGACCTGCTATGGCTGATGAAAACCAGGTCTGGGAAGTCACGTCAATGTCCTTTTTCTGTGTGGATACAGGAGTGGCTCCGATGAGTTCCCCCTCTGCGGAATACAGGGCGATATTGACCAGATTGTCCTTGTCTGCCTCGTACAAAAGATTCATTTCATCGGTGATGTCGTCCACCGTCATGTCCATGTTTTTGATACTGATGTAGTACATGGCATCCGAGGTGCGGCGCATGTTGTGGAGATAGTCCTCCAATGAACGTCTTGTCTGATTCAGAAACTGCTCCTCACGTTCGGTGGTGTTGAGGGCCTCCTGCTGGGACAGCTGTCGATACAGTATTGAGCCCAAGAGGATCATGGAAATACTCGCAACAAGAGAGAATGACACGGCGATGGTCACCCTGATGCTTCTGGACCGGTTGTTGAACAGATCTTTTAAACCCACACTCTCTCCTAAAAGATCCTTCGCTGGGTTGGCTTCCCCTGTCATTGTCAGGAGCAACGCGACGAAGAATCTTTAAACTTGTTGTTTCTTGTACTTAGTCGGGGACATCCCGAATTGTTTCTTAAAGACATAACTGAAATAATTGGCGTCGGCATACCCCACCTTTTCCGCTATGACGTAAGTCTTTTCATCCTGCTCTACCATCATCCGTACAGCCTCCTGCATCCGGTAGTCGGTAAGATAATTGATAAAGGTCTGCCCCGTCTCCTTTTTGAAAACCGTGGAAAAATATGCCGCCGAAACACCCAGCTCACTGCATACGTCATTGATGGTGAGATCACAGTCACCGTAGTGATCCCGCACATAATCTCTGGCACTTTTTACAAAGGAGCGGGTGGCCGAATTGCGCTGCTCCTTTAATATACTTCTCACATTAAAGGCAATATCATTAAACCAGGCGGACAGTTCCTGGGCTGAATCGATCATCAGAAGTCTGCCGTACTGGTCCTTTTCACTGATGCCCACCTCATCGGCGGAGATCTCGTTGTTGCTCAAAAACTTGTAGAAGCCGGTGAGGATCTCCATCATATGGAGCCTGAACCTGGAGGAATCGGGACGGGCATCGATAAGAGCCTGAATGTACTTATCAATGGCCTGATGCACATCATCCTTAGAACCCAGCTTGATCTGCTTTAATACATGCTCAAAGGCCTCGGTCTCCCATTCCCTTCCGGTATTGCTGTGGGGCTCGATGTCTGCGATATTGATGGCCGTACCCCTGCCGTAGATAACCCGAAGTGACAGGGCCTCCACCGCCCCGCCGTAGGAGGAGGACAGTTCCGTCAGACTGGATACCGTCCTGCCTATGCCAAAGGTAATGACCATATCACGAATGTGTAAAATGCTGGAAGCAAAGCGGTCGCACTCGTTGGTGTACTCGGTTATATCCGCAGCGTCATCCAGCTGGACAATGGATACGATATCATCCCTGTAGGAGAAAATGATATCCCTGCCCTCATGGGTCAGCCTCTCCTCCACCGTCTTTTGAAGTGAAACCGTCTGGAGCCGTCTGTCTATGTCGCTCTTTTTGTCAGGATCGCTGATATGGATCACGGACACCGCATAGTAGGGTCCGGTGAGGTTCAGTCCAAAACCCTCCACCGCCTCGATGAGTCTCTTTTTATCCACGGTACCCACGATCAGTCCGATCAAAAAGCTCTCACGGAGTATGGGCAGGCTGTCGGCGTAATACTGCTGGAGCCGCTCGATGTTGTTCTGCTTTTGTCTCTCCTCATCCAGTCTCTCCCTGGTCTTTTTAAATATATCAAAAAGCTCCGCCGTATCTATTGGCTTAAGGAGATAATCCTTTACGCCCAGTGATATGGCAGATTTTGCAAATTCGAAATCATCGAAGCCGGAAAAGATGATGATATTGATATCCGGGTAGAGC
Organism: Lachnospiraceae bacterium; assembly: GCA_024687655.1. Lineage (GTDB taxonomy): Bacteria > Bacillota > Clostridia > Lachnospirales > Lachnospiraceae > JAILEN01. The sequence continues at coordinate 39,015 of JAILEN010000140.1, forward strand.
CTGCTCACCTGTCGCGCAAACTCCAGGCCATCCATGTAGGGCATGCGAATATCGGAAAGCACCACATCCGGGCGGTTTTCCTCCACGAATTCCAGGGCCTCCACTCCGTTGGCTGCAGTGCCTGCAACTTCAAAGCCCAGGGCCTCCCAGTCCAGCTTCTTTTTTATCACCTCGAGGACTTCTTCCTCGTCATCGACTAATAACACAGAATACATTTATATAAGCTCCGTATATAAAGATCCTTCGCTAGGTTGAAGTCATCTACGATGACTTCTTCAAGCTTCTGTCTTTGACAGAAGCTTCACCACGCTCAGGATGACATAGTAAACAATAGCACGATCGACACGTTTATTATACTAAAAGAGAGGTGGCAGTGCCACCCCTCTCTCAGAGTAAAAAAGTTGTAAGGATTACTTCTTAGCAACGTATTTTCTGATATCCAGTGAAATAGCGATGTAGATGATGATACCAAGTGCGATCCACTGTGCGTTTGCGTTCACTCCCAGGAACTGAAGCGCTGCCTTCAAAAGCTCGAATACCGCAACACCGATGATGGCTGATGATACCTTACCACGACCACCTGTAACGGATACGCCGCCGATGGTACAAGCTGCGATGGCTTCCATCTCATAACCAAGACCCAGGTTAACGGAAGCACCACCTGACTTAGCACCCAGCATGAAGCCTGCCAGTCCATAGAAAGCTGCAGCCTTTGCATAGATGAGTACCAGTGTGGTACGAACAGGTACGCCGGCAACCTCAGCAGCCTGAGGGTTGGCACCGATGGCATACATGTATTTGCCGTGACGGGTCATGTTGAAGATGAACCAGCTGACCACGCCGATGATGATGGCTATCCAGATGATCCATCTGACTCCCAAGAAGCCCTGGGTAGCAAGGTTGGTATAACCCTCTACGTAACCACCAAGAGGTGTGGCGTCTGTGAAGATCAGGTTAAGACCATATACGATCTCCATCATGGCCAGGGTGGAAATGAAGGGAGGTACATCCAAAAATGCGATAAAGAAACCTGTGATGGCTCCGAATGCTGCTGTTATGACCATAACGATCACCAGCGCCAGCAAAAGGTTCATGGGCTTGCCACCCTCAAAGAATCTGCCTGCATAGTCCTCTCTCTGTAAGAGCACGCCGGCGATACATCCGCCGAGACCGATCATACGTCCTGCTGAAAGGTCGCAGCCTGCGGTGATAACGCAGCCGGCAATACCCAAAGCGATAACAAGTCGGGAACTCATGTTAAGGAGCAGGTTCAGGACATTGCTCGATGACAAGAAGTTCGGAGACTTGATGCTGGTAAAGATAACCAGGATAACCATAACGAGGATAACGCCATAGTTGATCAGGAAATCCTTAAGATTAAATGATTTTGCTTTCATATCTTTTCTCCTATTTTTTTCTGCATCTTCGTCGTTTTCACCGCCTCTCGTAAGACGTTCGACTACGTGAAAACCGACTCAGACAATTAGAACTGAGTAGCGTAATACATTACCTTTTCCTGCGTCATCTCTGCGGTGTCTGTGATCTCGCCGCGGATGTGACCGTTACACATAACGTATATCCTGTCGGACATTCCCAGAAGCTCTGCCATCTCCGATGAGATCATGATGATGGCCTTGCCATCCTGAGCCAGCTTGACCATGATCTCGTATATCTCGTGCTTGGCTCCTACGTCGATACCTCTTGTAGGCTCATCCATGATAAGGATGTCAGGGTCATTTGCCAGCCAACGTGCTATGATAACTTTCTGCTGGTTACCACCTGACAGATTGGCAATAGCCTCATTCATATTCGGTGTCTTTATAGAAAGCTGATCAATGCTGTCATCAACTATCTTATTGATCTTACCGTGATCCAAAACGATTGCGGCATTTAAGTTCTTATCGTAGATAGATACGCCGACATTGTCCTTGATGGACAGGCATCCTAAGATACCGTTGCCTCGACGATCCTCAGTGATAAGTCCGATTCCTGCGTCCATAGCCTTACGGGGTGACTTGGTCTCGACCTTTTTACCACCGATAATGATATCTTCAGAGATGGCAGAGCTTTTAGGTATGTCCGACAGGATATACGTTATGTGTAACGGTCATATCAGGGGTGAGATCACAGATCCCGCTGAGATGACGCAGGAAAAGGTTATGAGTTACGCAACCATGTTCTAAAGTAACAGGCTAATTGGCCGGATTAATTATTCGTAAAGGAGAAAAGTATGAAAGCAAAATCATTTAATCTTAAAGATTTCTTGATTAACTATGGCGTTATCCTC
>JAILEN010000182.1 GCA_024687655.1 Lachnospiraceae bacterium
TGCTGAAAAGGGTACTGCCTAAAAATGCCGTTGTATATACAAAGGAGCCCATAAAGCGCAAGAAAAAGGAAAAGCCGGCATCGGAGCCTGTGGTAACGGAAGCATTAGCGGCGGAGCCAAAAGCACCGGAGGCAGTACCGGTCGTTGAAGCTGCTCCTGAAGGCCCCTACGCATCACTTACTGCTCTGGGAGTGGATATGGCACACGGCATCGATTACTGTGGTGGTGACACCGAGTTTTATGATGAGCTGTTAGAAGACTATGCCAGTAAAAAGGATGAGAAGCTAACTGAGATACAGGGATATTTTGACAACGAGGACTGGGAGAATTACGAGATCAGGGTTCACGGTATAAAGAGCACCTCCGCCCTTATAGGCGCGACCGGGCTGTCGGAAAAGGCCAAGTCCCTTGAGTTTGCAGCAAAGGATAACAACATACAGTTTATCCATGATAATCATGCCGACATGAAGGCTGATTACGAGAAACTGCTGAGCACCATTTCTGAGCTTTTCTAAAAGGAGATCGATATGGGTAATAAATTTAATGATTTTATAATGAAGAGGTTCAGTGGCGGTAAAGATGTCCGATCCAACATTTTCATCCTGATAAGTGTTATTGGTGAGATCGCCATTATGATGGCCATTATCGGGGATATCGTAATAGGAGAGAACCTGGTGGAGATCCTTGTCCTTATAGGTTCGGTGATAGCGTTCCCTCTCACCATGTATTTTACGCTTAAAAGCGGTAATTTTCAGCTGGGATCCGTAGCAAATTCAACATTAATGATTTTTGTGATAATACCTGTAGTCTACTTTTTTGGCGGTGGTCTCGAAGGAGGAGGTTTTATATGGTTTATATTTGCCTTTGTATATACGGGACTTACGGTAAAGGGCAGGGCCTGCAATATCCTGGTGTCTTTGCTTTCCATTGAGATAGTGGTGTCATATATCATAAGCTATTATAGTCCTTATGTCCCGCTGCACCACATGAAAAGAGAATGGTATATAGATTCCTGTATATCCGTGATGCTGGTGGGCTTCGTATGTTATTACATGGTGGTAGCCCAGTACAGATTGTACCTGGCTGAGTTTGAGCGGGCCAGGGCCCAGGCACAGGAGATCGAGGAGATGAACAAGGCCCAGAGCAAGTTCTTCTCCAGCATGAGCCATGAGATCAGGACTCCCATCAATACCATCATCGGACTTAATGAGATGACCCTCAGGGAAAATGCCGGGGAGGAGGTGGCGGAGAATTCCCGCAATATCCAGGCGGCCTCCAAGATCCTTTTGTCCCTGATCAATGATATCCTGGATATGTCCAAGATCGAGTCAGGTAAGATGGACATCGTAAATGTCCAATACGACGTAGGCAAGATGCTTTCCGAGATCGTAAACATGATCTGGGTAAAGGCCAATGAAAAGGGACTTCAGTTTTCCATCTCCGTAGATCCCTCTATGCCGGCCCAGCTTTTTTCCGACGAGGTGAGGATAAAGCAGATACTCATTAATCTTTTAAACAATGCCATAAAGTACACCCAGGAGGGCAGCGTTACCCTGTCTGTCCACTGTGTCAGGACCGGTGGCGGCATGGCCCATGTGACCTACAGTATTGAGGATACGGGCATGGGTATCAAAAAGGAAAGCATCCCTCATCTTTTCGATGCCTTCCGCCGTGAGGACGAGGAAAAGAACAGATATATCGAGGGCACCGGCCTGGGACTTTCCATCGTAAAGCAGCTGGTGGATCTTTTGGGCGGTACCATTTCAGTCAGCAGCGTGTATACCAAGGGTTCTACCTTTGAGGTGGAGCTGGATCAGGAGATAGCGGATGAAAATATCATCGGCGATTTCTCCGCTTTGAAGATACAGGGTGCCAACGAAAGATATGAGTATCATCAGAGCTTTGAGGCTCCGGAGGCCAAGGTGCTGGTGGTGGATGATAACTCCACAAACCTTTTGGTGGTAAAAAAGCTGCTTAAGGATACAAAGGTACAGATAACCCTGGCAGAAAGCGGCAAAGCCGCCCTGGAATGTACTCTTCAGGATAAGTTTGACGTCATCCTCATGGATCACCTCATGCCCGAAATGGACGGCATAGAGTGTATGCATGCCATCAAGGAACAGGCGGGAGGTCTTTGCAAGAGCACTCCCATGGTGGCACTTACAGCCAATGCAGGCAGTGAGAACCAGGCTTTGTACAGAAGAGAGGGCTTTGACGAATACCTGGTGAAGCCCGTGGATCCCGGAGATCTGGAAAATGTTATCCAGACACTTTTGCCTGACGATATGGTAAGTCGGACCAACGAGACCGGAGAGAGCTTTGAGTCTGATAAGATAGTCCGTGAGATGAGGAAAAAGGTACCTGTTCTCATCACCACGGAAAGCATGGCGGATCTGCCTACGGAGCTTTTGGACGCCCTGGGCATACCCATTATATCCTGCCGTGTACGTATGGACCGGGGACTTTTCTACGATGGTGAGGAGGCCGGCAGTGACGGCATAGTCCGTTATATGGAGGATTCCACCGTTAACGCGAAAAGTGAGGCACCCTCGGTGGCGGAGTACGAGGCATTTTTCTCCGAGATGCTTACCAAGGCACAGCACATTGTACACATTACCACAGCGAAGTATGCTTCTGACAGCTTTGTAAATGCCTGCGAGGCAGCACTGTCATTTTATAATGTGAGAGTTGTGGATTCAGGCAACCTTTCCAGCGGCACAGGACTTTTAGCTCTCTTCGGCTATGATCTGGCAGAGTCAGGAACCTATGATGCCGACACCCTGATGGAGATCTTAGAGGCCAGGCGGGACAAGATCGAGTTTTCATTTATCTTACGTACCACAGAGTATCTCTTCCGGGGTGGCAGGCTTTCCGGCAGGATTAATAAGCTCTGTGGCACCCTGATGCTCCATCCTGTGATCGATACCCAGGACTATAAGACCCATACCAGGGGTATCATAGCCGGTGACTATGAGAAGGTTAAGGATAAGTATATACACTCCTGCCTTAAGAATCCGGAGACCATTGATACCTCAGTGCTTTTCATCACCTATGTGGGCATGAGGATGTCAGAGGTGGAAAAGGTAAAAGAAGAGGTTGCAAATATTGTGTCATTTGAACGAGTGTACCTGACCAAGGCGGCTCCCTCCACTGCAATAAACTGCGGACCGGGAACCTTTGGACTGATTTTTGCGAGGAAGTGATCTATGAATAATATGGCGCTTACATTTATAGGAGTATCAATGCCTGTATTTTTGGTGCTCATTATAGCTACGGTCTCACGCAGGCTTACAAAAGGCAGGTCAAACATACTGTTTTTGTTGATCCTGATCCTGTCGCTTATTGTTGCGATAGCTGACTTTATAGCCAACCTGTTCAATGAGGGCATAAACCTTTTATTTACGAATTTAAGTATAATTACGGTATTTAACTATGTTTATTTTTTCTGTCGTCATGCGGTAAATATGCTGTATATCTTTTACATCTATTCCGTGACAAGGACCTGGTTCAAGATAAAAGGGGTTTTAAGAAAAATCCTGGTGGCTTTACCCTATATCTGTGTATGTGTGCTTTTGATCATGAATCCGAAAAACCATCTTGTGTTTACGGTGACTCCGGATACCGGATACGAACGGGGTGACGGGATACTCTTGATATACGGACTTGCAGCCGTCTATCTGGTTTTCGGCATGTACCTTATCCTTTCCAGAAAAAAGCTTTTGCGGCTGTCGGAGTGGCTGTCCCTTTCTGCCATTTATTTCTTAAATATCATTGGAGTTGGGATCCAGTTTGTCAGGGAAGATCTTATAGTCGAGAGTTTTTTTACCGCCATCACCCTGCTTTTTGTGGTCCTTTATGTGCAGAAACCGGAGATACAGATTGACCTTAACACCGGACTGCCCGGCTATTTTGCCTTTCGGGATGAGATGAAAAAGATCGAGACCTCGGGGCAGAGGGTGCAGGTAATCATAGCTTCCATCACCAATTCCGACGAGCTGAGGCGTTATCTCGGAGAAAAGGGGTTCTTTGATTACATATATGCCTTCGGCAGGACCATCTCCTTATTTGGCAAGAGGGAAAAGCTGCACTTTGAATACTATTATGAGGATCCCGGGAATATATATGTGATCTTAGAGGAGATGGATTACAATCCCGTGCAGGCCATTCCCCAGATCAGGGACAGCTTCAGGAAAAACAATCCCATCGCCGACGTTGGTGTCAGGGTTGACCTTAAGGCTGTATCCATCATGTTCCCGCAGGACATACCTACGGCGGCCGAGATAATTACTTTTGGACATAATTTCACGAGATTTGCGGGTTCGAAGATCTTTTACCATGCGCCTCAGATCTTTGACAGGCGTGAATATCAGATCAGGATGCGGCTGGATGAGATATTAAAAAGAGGTATCAGCCAGGGGCGTATCCGGCTTGGGTTTGATCCCATCTGGTCGGTTAAGGAGGATCGGGCAGAATTTGCCGAGGTGTCTGCAGCCATCGATGACCAGGAGTTCGGCCTGATCGATGAGGATACCCTGGAGGTGGCCGCCGGAGCTGGAGGCAGCCTTACCATCTTCGAGGAAAAGGTGTTAGAGCAGGTGTTTTCCTATGTGGGGACCGGCAGCATGGTCCACGATGGTTTTTCATATGTGGTGCTGAAGCTCTCTGCAGGCCTGGCCATGCAAAAGAGCTTTACGGATCTGATCTGGAACCTGCGTGGTAAATATGGCGTGCATCCTGAGCATATATGCTTTGCCTTCAGGGAGTCAGTCTACAACACCATGGGTGAAAACTACGAGGAGAATATCAACAAGCTTTCGATCCAGGGCTACAGGCTGGCCCTGGATGGCTACGGCAGGGGATATACCGATATAACCCATCTGTCTCTGCTTCCCGTCAGCACCATTATACTTGACGGGGTTCTGGTAAATGAAGCAGAGTCTGAGAAGGCGGCTACCCTTTTGCGGGGCA
>JAILEN010000016.1 GCA_024687655.1 Lachnospiraceae bacterium
AATACCTCCCGAAAAAAGTGTACGAAAAAAGCATCCTACCCAGGGTAAAATATCAGAAATGATCTGTATACCTTCCATGGATATGATGCTTCTTCCCTGCCCGCCTGCGCGGTTCATTTCGTTACATCATAAGTATCGTCATATGTCAGTTTGTTTATAACGTTACTTCGCTACCGTTGGTTACAATTACACGACATTTCGTTACAATGCGGACATCCGATGCACTTTCTGCCGTTTTTCTTTTCCTTGTAGATATATCGGCAGGCCGCTCCAACTATAAGGATGACTGCTGCCCCTGCGATGATGTTTGCCATAATGGTTCCTCCATCAATCTAATTTATACTCCATCGCCATCTGCCGCCTGTTGGACTGGATCAGATATGTGACCGCGCAGATGAAGAGGATGATGAATACCAGTCCGCCCAGGAAACCTGCTCCCAGGTGTCCCTCTGTGAAAAGTGTTCCAAACTGGTATACCAGATATCCAACAATAAATCCAGTGGAAAGTTGGAATGCTATGGCTCCCCACAGCCACTTTTGAGACTTCATCTCAGAATTCATAGCACCCAGGGCTGCAAAGCAGGGCGGTGTGTAGAGGTTGAACATGAGATATGCAAGTGCTGCAACCTTGGTGATGCCCATGGCCACCGCTACGGGGCTGCCCTCGCCTACCAGCTCCAGTTCCTCTGTGTCAATAAGGTTTGTCAGAGCATAAACTGTAGCAATGGTACCAACCACATTTTCCTTTGCGATAAAGCCTGTGATAGCTGCTGCTGCAAGCTGCCATGCTGCCACGCCTACGACGGGGACTAAAAGCACTGCGAAGGGATGTGCTATACCTGCCAAAATGGAGGTGCTTTCCATGCCCTCTTCCACGGCCTCAAACTGCCAGTTGAAGGATGACATGATCTGAACTACGGTGTTGCACACCAGGATGATGGTTCCTGCCTTTATGATGTAGGCCTTACCTCGCTCCAGCATGGAGCCTGCAGCGAACTTCAGGCTGGGGACCTTGTACTCGGGAAGCTCGATGATGAAAAATGACTTCCTGTATTTCATGCCGGTGATGGCTTTTATCAAAAGTGCTCCCAGAAGGATGATGACTATACCCAGCATATAGCAGAGGAAACCAACCCATCTGCTCTCAGGGAAAAATGCTCCGGCGAAAAGAGCGATGACCGGAAGCTTTGCTCCGCAGGGCATGAAAGTGGCCAGCATGGCGGTGGCCCTGCGCTCACGCTCGTTTCTGATGGTACGGCATGCCATGATGGCGGGGATGCCGCAGCCTGTGCCGATGATCATAGGGATAACAGACTTGCCGGACAATCCCACACGCTTGAAGATGGGATCCAGGACGACTGTGGCCCTGGACATATATCCGCAGTCTTCTAACAATGCAATGAGGAAATACATTACCATAACCAGTGGAAGGAAACCGACCACGGCACCTACGCCACCAATAATACCGTCAACGAGTAATGCGTACAGCAGGGGATTGGCATCCGCCATTTTTTCTCCGACCCATTCCTGGAAGGTCCCGATCCAGCCTGCCAAAATATCTGCCAGCCATGTGCCCACTGTGGTCTGTGAGATATAGAATACCACCCACATGATGGCTGCAAAAATGATCAGTCCCAATACGGGATGTGTAACGATCTTGTCGATCCTGTCTCCAGTGTTCACATCCTTGGTCAAAGTCTTTCTGACCTCCACGTCCTTTACGATGCCATTGACATATTCAAAGCGCTTTCTGTCGGCAGCCTCCACAGCCTCCTTGTCGGTCATGTCGATCTGGCCCTGGAGGTAGGGTGCCTTCTGGCCCTTACCAAGAAGTCCGGCCGCAGTTTTTATCACTTCCTTCAGTCCACTCTCACTGGTGGAAACCGTATCTATAACGGGGCAACCCAAAGTATCCGACAGCTTTTTGTCGTCGATGGTGTTGCCCTTTTTATCCTTGATATCACTTTTATTCAAGGCAACTATGACAGGGATGTCCAGCTCCAAAAGCTGGGTTGTGAAAAACAGACTCCTGCTCAGATTGGTGGCATCTACGATGTTGACGATAACGTCGGGATGCTCATTTTTAACATAAGCACTGGTGATACTCTCTTCCGAGGTGAAGGGAGACATGGAATATGCTCCCGGCAGATCAACTGCAATAATTTCCTTGCCTGTGTCGTTGTAACTTGGCTTTACGGGAAACTCCTTCCTGTCTACCGTAACGCCGGCCCAGTTACCGATCTTTTCATTACGACCGGTAAGTGCGTTGTACATAGTGGTCTTTCCGCTGTTGGGATTACCTGTTAACGCGATCCTCATTTTTTTCTTCCTCCTTAGAATTCTCTCTTTGAGCGCAGGTTTTGCTCCTGTGCACCGGGGTCATCCCCTGATATATCAAACTGCCTGTACCTCGATGGCCCCCGCAAGCTCGGGGTCGATATTGTACCTGGCATCTTTGATCGAAACCACGAGATTACGGTGCTTGTCTACCACCGTGATCCCCTCGCCGCTGTAGCAGCCCAGGGAAAAGAGGAAGCTCTTTATCTCTTCATCGCCGCCTGTATCAACGTTTTTTATGGTATATTCCTTTTCCAATACCGCATCATTAAGTGTCATAGGATCATCCTCCCTTCGTGTTTGTTAGGGTCATGTAACTTTCCTCAGGCTCATGTTAGCACTCGCTAACTATTTTGTCAATATTCTCTTGAAAAAAAAGGGGAGATACTTTAAAATCAGTCCTATAGTGCTTGAATGCGCCCTGTCATCCCGGGTGTTACGGGGCAACTGTCATCCTGAGCGTAGCGAAGGATCTCTTTAACCCAGGGTGATTATTATTGTAAGGGGGAGATTTTATGAAAATTCAGGAATCCGCACAGGATTATTTGGAAGCGATACTGATCCTGTCACAGGGGCAGGAAAACGTGCGAGCCAAGGACATATGCTCCTATTTCGGCTATGCCCGGGCCACGGTATCCGTATTTTTAAAACAGTTAAAAGAGAATGGCTATGTTACCATCGGCGATCATAACTACATCACCCTCACAGGTGAGGGCCGCGCCATAGCCGAGGATATGTATGAGCGTCATCAGTTTCTGACGGATCTGTTCATCAAGATAGGAGTGTCTGAGGAGACGGCGAAAAAGGATGCCTGCCGCGTGGAGCATTATGTCTCAAAGGAGACCTTTGACGCCATGAAGAAGCATTTTTCATGATGCAGTTCTGTTGTGCCGGGGGCCCTACTCCGCCACGCCGATGACTGCCAGGGGCAGGGGATTGTCGCAGATATGCTCTATGGCCTCCGACAACGTCTTATATGGGATGCTCACCACATAGTATCCCGTCCTGGTTTTGATATATGAATTATGAACTGAATATCCCCGCGAGTCAGTGGTTATGCACACTATGTGAAGCCCTCTCGCGGGGTTTTTGGCGTCATTGAAGGTGGTCACTACAAAGGCCTGATACCTCTCGCCGAAACGATCCAGTGCCGACTTTCTTTTGGCAATGGAAAACCCCACCTTTTTAAAATATTTTCTCAGATAAAAGAACACCGCATAGGCCGAGGTGCCCAGCGCCCCTCCCATCACGGCTCCCATTTTTTCAAAGTCGCCGATGAGATTGGCCAGGGCAGCCGCCGTCCCCACCCTGGGATTGCGACGGAAAAACTCCATCACGTTCCACACCGCTATGACCCCGCAGCCGGAATATGCCATGTTGGACCTGGGGAACCAGCCGTATTTTATGCTGCCCCACTGGGCCTGGTTTTCTATATAGAAGTGTTTCGAAACGCGATGGAAAAAAGGCGCCTCCACCAGAGCCGCCTCATTATATGAAAAATGTTTTTCTCGAAGTCCCTCGGTTATCATACCTTAGCTTTTAGAATGTCTCCGTCTCGGGAGCAGCTGTAAAGGAGCTGAAGGTCGCCGTCGCGTCCTTGATATAATAAACCACGGTGTTGCCGTCATCAGCGGAATACATCCTCTGAAGCTCGGGATAGGCGTCCAGCATGGACTGTCTGGCCTCTGTCCTGTCATCCTCCACCAGGGTACCTGCCACGCGCAGCCACTGGCCGTCCTTGAATGCGCACAGCTCCACCTTGGGATTGGCTGCGATCTGCTTTGCCACGTCCTTTGACTTGCCGGTCTGGATGTAGAGCCTGCCCTCAAAGATATGGATGGTGCCAAAGGGTCTCACCCTGGGCTGGTCACCATCTACTGTTGCAAGATAATAGGTCTGCGCCTCTTTTAAAAACTTTTCTACTCTCTCCATTTTTCCCTCCTTTCAAAACCCTATTGATCCTGTTATCAGATCATACCGGGATGCTTCCGGTATCATCCGTTGTGTCAGCAACGCACTCTGCTCCTCTACAACAGGAACCAGAACTGACTGATCTTTACCATATATTTGAATTGCTATCAAAAGCGCTTCCCACAGCAATGCCGGAAGGGCGAAAGGATCTGCCGAATAAGCAGCCTCCAGAACAATATGATCACTTTCCATGGTACATAAAACTGCGCCACAGGGTTTTTCGTCTTTTATGGAAATAAAACTGATATCAGGTAAATAACGGCTCCATTCCACGAAAAAGGGGAAGGGCGTAGGACGGGCATCATCCAATATGAGTTTTTCACACTGCTCTATATGAGCGGTGTCCACCTCCAAAAGTGACACGCATTTCGCTCGAGGAGAGGCTTTTTGCAGTACATCTGTCCCACTTACCTGCGAGAGAGTAAACTCATAAACGTGACCCTCAGAAATGCATGTCTCCATACCCGCCAGCTTCAGGGCATCCAGGGCATCATCCCATGCCTCATCATCAGGGATCTCCACAAAGGCCCCCTTTACAGGCCGTTCCCGGCGCAGCCTGTCTGCATTTACACAGAAACTGATAAATTGCCCTTTTTCCTCCGTCGTAATATTGGGATCAAAAAGATGCATCCATAAAAGTTCGATCTTATCGTCAAGCAGCGCCGTAAGATAAAGCCCGTATAATTCTTTTTTTCCATCCGCCACATTATAAACACTGGCGGCATTATACTGTCCCGTGATGATCCCGTATTGATAATCAGGGGGGATCAGCTCCTCATGATCATCCAGGTCCTTTCTCCCAAAGGGCTCATCCCTCAGGGATCCACTCTCTGCCACTGTTTCCTCGCCAGAAAGCTTGCTCTCTACTGTATCGCTGTCGGGAGATTCTTTTGGAACACCACTTCGCATCTTTGACGATTGTAGATATTGGTTTCTCTTTTTCCTGTACAGATCCTCTTTTTCTCTTGTACTGAGTTTTACTATTGCGTCCATATGACGTTCCTCTATTATAATACAAAGTACCCCCGCCGCAGCACCTGATTCCTTGCCTCGGGAAGGATACGTGAGATCAGCTGTCCCGCGGTCCCGGTTCTGACGGTAGCCCGGATCGTCGTGTTATCATCGTATTTTTGGGCACACGCGTCAATGGCTGCTGTGATCAGTTCAAATATGATATTTGACGCATTGGAGTCATCGCACTTCAAATAAACGATCTCCAACACTTTACTCTCATAGGCGCGCACCAGCAAAAAACCCCTGGGAATCTTGTCCGGCACATAAAGCATGGATACGTCCATGTCATAAGCCTCCGGGTAAAGAGGCAGAACAAAATCACTCATATCCACCTTCTCGGCGATCTCAACAAGTCCCTGTGAAAACAGCCTGGCCGGCACTGCTGACAACGGAACAATGTCCTTATTTGCCAGGCGTTTTTTTAACACCTCGGATCCCCTGATGGTCTGTAATGTCTCGATCAGTTCAAAGTGCTCTGTAAGATCAAATTCAAAGCCGAAGCCCTCAAGGACGTTACACAGCAGATTGTACTCTGTATCCATCGGAACATATGTCCGGACAGCTTCTATCCCGGATCCTTCGATCAGCTTCATGCATTCCGAAAACATGAAGGTTGCCGCCCCGATCTCGCGTACTTCCTCCGACACAAAAAGCCACTTAATATCACAAACCTTGTGCTCCTCACCCTCATCATCCGTCTCTATATCGAGGTAGAATACCAGTGCCGCAACAGGCAGGCTGGACGGATCCGGCACGATCCCTATTCCATAATAGTTTTCATCATCACCAAGAAACACAAGCAGCGTTTCCGGTACGATACCCGTAAAATTCTTCCGGTTTTCTCTTGTTATCTGAACTAACATACTAAACCCCGATTAAATCGTAACATGTGAACCAAAATATGTGCCAATGGTATCCTGCTTAAAATCAGCATAGTTTGCTTCGGTCATATTTTCAATGAACATCTTTTCCACGCGCAGCAGAGATAAGATCTCCGAAAGCCTTTCCATGCGCTTATCGATAATCTCGACCACCTCCGGATCCTTGGAGGTATAGTCGTGTGACATATAGGCTTTGATTTTTTCTATGGCATTGTCGAAAGCGGAGTAAAGTGTCCTCACGGCATCGGCATCGCTGATAACCCTGCTGTCCTCAATCCCATTGACCTGCCGGATCGCCTCCATGGCCGAGCCAAACTCTGCCGCGTCGGGATAATTACCTGTCTGGCTCTCCAGCTTGCCCATCAGTGTCCGGCATCGCTGGTGATCTGCCTGGATCTCCTCGCCGGTATATGAGGAATCCACATATTCGTGGTCGATAAACCAGTTTTTAATTGCCTGATCCACAACTTCTGCGCGCGCCTCCTGGCCCGTGGCATTCTCCTTTACGGCACGGATCACACGTCTCGCCTCGGCGTAGGAACGCATCCTTACCAGTGCGTTGTTTTCATCACGCATGTATACGCCCTCTTCCATATCGGACAGACCACTGCCCCGGAATGCCTGAAGCTTTCTGGACTTGCCTATCTGCAGATGATTGAGCTCCGCACTGCGCCATGACCCGGTATCCACATAAGTCCGCTCATGATATTTATCCTTCTTATTGAATTGCTTCTGCGTGTTTTCCACCTCGTCCTGACCCACACCATGCTTTTCGGCAGTCAAAATGATCCTCGACTGACCGCGAACAAGCTGCGGTTTGTAGGCATCACCATGCTCTGAATGGATAGAGTATATGGTTGTGGCGTTCAGCTCCTTGTGGCCTCTAAGATCAATATTCCCATACTCGCCGTCACTTGTCACCATACCCGGCACCGGATCTCTCTGGATAAAATTTACATGGATCGCATCCGCGAATGTATCACCATAAGCTCTCCGTGCCCACTCCACCAGATGCTTTGAACCCACCGAGATTGCGGCAGCGCCACGGCTGTGGCCCTTCAGCATAATGTTTATGGGATCAGGTGGTGTGTTCGGATCATTCTTTTTCTTCCAGTCCGTGTAGATCGGCTTAAGATACTCGGCCCCGATCTTGAGGATATACTCGTTGATATGCTGCATGTCATATCCGCCCATGTTAACACTCGGCGGACCTGAAATGGTAAATTTCTTTGCCTTTGCATCGGTCTGAGTATCCTCACGGGAACGCTCGAATATACCTTTTTTCTTGTGAAAAATGCTTTCAAATAAATTGGTGAAAAACCCGGAATACTTCTTTACCCTCTCTCCGTAGATACGCTTAAAACGCTTCATGGCACCGGGCTTTTCCAGATTATCGCCCTGGCCTTTCAGCCCGGATTGCTCCTTTCTCAGCTGTTCAAATCCGGATCCTCCCACCTCGATGGTCAATGTATTATAACCTGCGCGGTTTATCTCAGCTCCTTTGGAATGATAAAAATCAAGAGACCTGTCTTCCTGCTTTGCGGACTTGACCACCTCATCATAACGCGCGTAGGCATTACGCTTCAGTTTGCCCGTCACCGCTTCTCGGACTTTACCAAGCTTCTTGTTCTTCTGATGTGCCGATAACCCGACGATCTCCGGCGTCTCGTTCTG